>JAKLEE010000021.1 GCA_022703215.1 Spirochaetota bacterium
CGCACCACCGCGTTTCCCACGGCTTCGCTCTCGGCTTGCTCCTTCGACCCGGAGCTGCTCCGCGAGATGGGCGGGGCGATCGCGGACGAATGCCTCGAGCACGGCGTGGCGATGGTGCTCGGTCCCGGCGCCAACCTGAAGCGCTCGCCCCTCTGCGGCAGGAACTTCGAATACTTCTCCGAGGACCCGCTCCTTTCGGCGCGCATGGCCGCGTCCTGGATCCGCGGCGCGGAGGGGAAGGGCGTCGCGACCTCGCTCAAGCACTACGCCGTCAACAACCAGGAGCGCCGGCGCATGTACGTCGACGCCGTGGTCGAGGACCGGGCCCTGCGGGAACTCTACCTGGCCTCTTTCGAAGGCGCGGTACGCGAAGGTAAGCCCCGCTCGGTCATGTGCGCCTACAACAAGGTCAACGGCGCCTACTGCTCGGAAAACGCCTTCCTCAACGACCGGGTGCTCCGGAAGGAATGGGGCTTCGAAGGGCTCGTCGTGACCGACTGGGGCGCCTCCGCGGACCGGGTGCGCGGACTGGAGTCGGGCGTCGACCTCGAGATGCCGGAATCAGGAACGGCCAACGCCGGACGCATAGTCCGGGCGGTGCGCGAAGGCCGGCTCGACGAGGCCGTGCTCGACCGTGCGGTCGGCCGGGTGCTGGACTTCGCGCTTTCGGCGCCTTCGGGCAAGACAGCTCCGGACGCGGAACTGGCGGAACGCAACCACGCGCTGGCGCGGCGCATCGGGCGCGAGTCGGCGGTGCTGCTCAAGAACGAAGGCGCCCTCCTGCCGCTCGACCCTTCCGCTCCCGTCGCCGTGGTCGGCGAGCTGGCCCGGACGCCGCGCTACCAGGGCGCGGGCAGCTCCTTCCTCTCGCCGCCCCGCGTCGCCTCCTTCCTCGACGCGCTCGGCGAAGCCGGGACGCCCTTCGCGTTCGCGGCGGGCTACCGGATCGACTCGGACGACGCGGACCCCGTCCTCGAAGCCGAGGCGCTCGCGCTGGCCCGAGGCGCAGCCTCGCGGGGCGAGGCCCTCGTCGTGCATATCGGCCTGACCGAACGCTACGAATCGGAGGGCTACGACCGGGAGCACCTCCGCCTGCCGCCCAACCAGCTCGCGCTGCTCGGGAAGCTGGCCGCCGCCCACGAACGGGTGGTGGCGGTGTACTCGGGTGGCGCTCCCGTCGAAACGCCCTGGATAGGATCCGTCCGCGCCCTGCTTGCCGGCTACCTGGGAGGGCAGGCCGCGGGCGAGTCGCAGGCGGACCTGGTGTTCGGCCGCGCGAGCCCCTCGGGGAAGCTTGCGGAAACCTGGCCGCTCGCGCTCGAGGACACGCCCGCCCACGGCAACTTTCCCGGCGGCGAGCGGAACGTCCTCTACAAGGAAGGAATTTTCGTCGGTTACCGGTATTACACGAGCGCCGGGAAGCCGGTGCGCTTCCCCTTCGGGCATGGTCTTTCCTACTCGGAATTCTCGTGGGCTGCCCTGGAGCTCTCCGCGGGCGTCGCGTCCGCGGGAAGCGCGCCGACGGCGCGCGTGACGCTCTCCAACATCGGCGCACGGGCCGCGAGCGAGGTCGTGCAGGCCTACGCGGCCTTTCCGGAGTCGCGCATCGAACGTCCCGCCCTCGCGTTGGCGGGCTTCGCCAAGGTGAGGCTCGAAGCCGGCGAAACGAAGACCGTGGAGCTGCCGCTCGACCCGGCGGCGCTCCGGTACTGGGACGCGAAGCTCGACCGCTTCGCCTTCGAGACCGGCGAGGTGACGATCCGGGTGGGCGGCTCTTCCGGCGAGCTGCCCCTGAACGCGCGCTTCCGCATCGTGGGCGGCACGGAGCCGGACGCGCCCGCCTTCCGCCGTGACCTTTCCAAGACCTTCTCCGAGATGGGCGACGGGGACTTCGAGATCCTGCTCGGGCGGCCGATACCGCCCGTCCCGCCCGCGCGGCCGCGCACCGCGGATTCGCCCTTCGGCGAACTGGCCGCGGACTCGCGCATCGTGCGGGCCGTGCTGAAGGCGGCGGTCGGCGTCATGGCGGGCAAGCTCGGCGCCGGGAAGGATTCCGCCAACCGGCGCATGCTCGAGGCGATGATCGCCGAGATGCCCGCCGGCAAGCTCCCCGGGCTCTCCGGGGGCGCTTTGAGCGAGGCCGTCATCGAGGCCTTCGTCGCTCTGGCCAACAAGCGGCCGCTCCGGGCCCTCGGCGCGCTGCTCGGCTTGCGGGGACGCGGCGCGAAGAACCTCGCCGACGGCGCGCCCGCCGACGCCGCGAGGGTCGAGGCCTTCATCTTCGATCTGGACGGCGTGGTGGTGGACACGGCCCGGCTCCATTACGCGGCCTGGCGCCGCCTCGCGAACGAGCTCGGCTTCGACCTGACGCCGGAGCAGAACGAGCGGCTGAAGGGCGTCTCGCGGGAGGAGAGCCTGGCCATCGTGCTCTCGATCGGCGGCGTGGAGGCGGACGCGGCGCGGCGAGCGGAGCTCGCGGCCCGGAAGAACGCCTGGTACGTCGAATCGCTCGCGACCCTGTCGGCCCGCGACGCCCTGCCGGGCGCTGTCGCCTTCCTCGAGGCGGCGCGCGCGGCGGGGCTCAGGACCGCGCTCGCGAGCGCCTCGAAGAACGCGCCGGCCATACTGGCCGCGCTCGACATCGCCCGCCTGTTCGACGCGGTGGTGGACGGGAACGCGGGGCTCGCGGCGAAACCCGACCCGGCGGTCTTCCTCGAGGCGGCGCGCGCGCTCGGCGTGGCGCCGGAGCGGGCCGTGGTGTTCGAGGACGCGGCCGCCGGCGTCGAGGCGGCGCTCCGCGGCGGTTTCAGCGCGGTCGGCGTCGGCAACCCGGCGACCCTCGGCGCGGCCGGCGTGGTGGTGCCGGGCTTCGCGGGCCTCCGCCCGCGGGCGGTGCTGAAGCGGCTGGGGCGGAGGGCCTGAGTCCGTCGGGAGCTAGAGCGCGTAGAGTCCGAGCTCGGCGGAGAGGGCGCGGGCCATGGCGAGGCCCGCCACGGAATTCCCGCGGCGGTCGAGGGCGGGTCCGTATGATCCGATGCCGCAGCGGCCGGGGGCGGCGGCCATGAGCCCGCCCCCGACTCCGCTCTTCGCGGGAATGCCCGCGTCGACCCCGAACTCGCCCGATTCGTCGTAGAGGCCGCACGTGAACATGAGGGCCTTGACCACGCGGGCCGTGCGCGCTGCCATGAGCCGTTCGCCCGTGCCCGGCTCGAGGCCGTCCAGCGCGAACACCGCGCCGATCCGGGCCAGGTCGAGCGCGTCCACCAGGGCGGCGCACTGGCGGAAATAGACCTCGAGCGCGTCGTCGACGGGGCAGGCGAGGAGCCCGAGCTCGGCGAGGAACCAGGCGATGGAGCGGTTCCGCGCGCCGGTCTCGCGTTCGGAGCGGAACACCTCCTCGTCGCGCTCGAGCGTGCCGCGGCCCGCGAGCCGGCCGGCGAAGGCCCGGAACGCCTCGCCCTTCTCTGACGCGCCCGAGCCCGGCAGCAGCGAGGACACGACGATGGCTCCCGCGTTGATGAGCGGGTTGAAGGGCTTGCGGCGCTCGCTGGTCTCGAGGCGGATGATCGAGTTGAAGGGGTCGCCGGTCGGCTCCTTGCCCACGCGCGAGAACACCGCGTCCTCGCCCGCGCTCTCCATGGCCAGGGCGAGCGCGAGGGGCTTGGAGACGCTCTGCATGGTGAAGCGCCGCCGCGAATCGCCGGACTCGAAGGCGCGGCCGTCAGAATCCACGAGGGCGAGGCCGACGAGCGAGGAATCCGCGCCGGCGAGCGCGGGAATGTAGCTGGCGACGGCGCCCTCGCGGGCGAGGGGTCGGGCGGCCTGGACGGCGCGCTCGACGGCTGCCCGCGCGTCGGCTTGCTCGATGGTGCGCATGCCGGGCAGTATAGGTCCTCCGCCCCGGGAGCGGCAACGAGGGAGCGCCGCCCGGGGTAGCTTGGCGCACGCCCCGCGGCAAGGGCGGCCCCGCCGCGCCCGGCCCCGCGAGCTCGGGGGCCCGGGCCGGTAGCCCGGCCCGGGGGCCGTTCGCCTTTTTCCCCTTGAACCGCTCCGGAAGCTCAGGCCCAGATGCCGCCTTCGGCCTCGGCGGAAGGGTCCGCTCCGCCCTCGGGCCGGGGACGCTCGGCGACGAGCTTGCGTTCGTAGGCGGGACAGTGGCGGCCCGTCGCGGCGAAGACTTCGTAAGCGGGCAGGTTCCGGCTCTTGATGCCGAAGACGTCGCAGGCACGCGGGAAGCCGGCGTCCCAGGTGACGCGGAAGTAGGCGCAGGAGAGGCAGTCGGGAGCCCTTCCGGGGCGCCCGGTTTCTTCGGTCGGCACGCTTCGGTCCTTGCCGTCGGCGCCCGCCTCCGGGTTCCGGGCGGGAGAAGCCGGCGTTCGCTTGCCCGGAGGACGGGATTTCCGTACAGTATAGCGCATGTTCGAACGAACGGTCATCCGCAGGACCCTGCCGTACTCGCTCTGGAACGCCAGCCTCTGGCTCATCGGCGTCAACGTGGCCGTGTTCCTGTTCGTCTACTACCTGGCGCCGGGCCTCTACCTCAGGCTCGCCATGGTGCCCGCCCTGGTCTCGCGCGGCTGGGTCTGGCAGTTCGTCACCTACCTCTTCGTCCACGGGGGAATCTCCCACCTCTTCTTCAACATGCTCGGCCTTTTCTTCTTCGGGCCGTACGTCGAGCGCGAGTTGGGGAGCGCGGAGTTCCTGCTCTTCTACCTGGTGACCGGCGCTCTGGCGGGGGTCTTCTCTTTCTTCGCCTACTCGGTGTTCGGCGCCTCGGGCGTGCCGCTCGTGGGTGCGTCGGGCGCCATCTACGCCGTGCTGCTCGCCTTCGCGGTGTACAACCCGCATGCCGTCATCTACGTGTACGGGCTCCTGCCGGTCCGCGCCCCCTGGCTGGTGCTCGGCTACTCGGTGATGGAGCTCGGCTCGCACTTCTTCAGCTTCCGAGGCGGCGTGGCCCACCTGACCCACCTGGCCGGCTTCGGCTTCGCCGCGCTCTACTTCGGCGTGCGGCTCGGCATGAACCCGGTCCGGCGCCTCTTCCCTTCGCTGTTCCGCCCCCGTTTTCCGCGGGATTGATGGAAGCGGAGAAAGTGGAGAGATTGCGTCAAACGCATCGAAACGAGGCTTTGGCCAAGTAAATGTGGCGAAACGGGTGCAACCGCTTGACCTTTTCTGTCGACTGAATGTATATTCACCGTACAGCAAAGCTTTGCAACGGACGCGCGCAAGCGCGTCCGCCGTTTATTCCCCCTGCTGAGACCCCGCCGGGTTCACGCCTCCTTCCCCCGGCGGGGTCGACTTTTATCCGCCCAGCGTCTATAGTCCCGCCATGGATCTGCGCGATTTCGACGCCTGGCTGCGCTCGCTCCTGGAGATCGAGGCCCTTTCGCGCGTCGACGACAGCCTGAACGGCATCCAGGTCGGCCGGAGCGAGGGACCGATCGACTGCGTCGCCTTCGCGGTGGACGCGTCGATGGAGACCATGCGCCGCGCGGCCGAGGCCGGGGCCCGGGCGCTCATGGTGCATCACGGCCTCTTCTGGGGCTCCGCGGCGAGGATAACGGGAAGCATGCGCGAGCGGGTCAAGTTCCTGCTCGACCACGACCTGGCCCTCGCGGCCTGCCACCTGCCCCTCGACAAGCATCCGGAACTGGGGAACAACGCGGTCCTGGCCCGCATGCTGGGGCTCGCCGACCGCAAGCCCTTCGGCCTCTACCACGGCGTCGCGCTCGGATTCTCCGGCACGCTGGAACCGGCCCTGAGCCTCGACGAGGCGATAGGGCGGATATTGCCGGACGGGAGCCGCCCGCTCTCCGTGCTGCCTTTCGGCCCGAAAACGATCCGGACGGCCGCGGTGGTCTCGGGAGGCGCGGCCATGGAAGCCTTCCAGGCTGTCGAAGCCGGGCTCGACCTCTACGTCACCGGCGAGAACTCGCACTCGATCTACCACGGCGCGCTCGAGGCCGGCCTCAACGTGGTGGCCGCCGGCCACTATGCCACGGAAGTCTGGGGAGTGAAGTCGCTCGCCGAGCGCCTGGCCGCGGATTTCGGCGTGCGGACCTTCTTCGTGGATGTGCCGACCGGGCTCTAGCCCCTGCGCTTCCCGCGCAAACAATCAACCGGAAAGGAAAACCCGATGCGGATTTCGCCCAAGCTGAAGCGCTGGTTGCCCCTGTTCCTCTCGTTCGCCATCGTCGGCCTCGACCAGCTGACCAAGGCCCTCATCGTCGCCAAGGTGCCGGAGAACACCATCGCCTGGCGCGGCCTTTCGGACTTCCTCTGGATAGTCCACGCGCGCAACACGGGCATCGTCTTCTCGATCGGCGCGGGATTGCCGGAAACCGTCCGGCGCGTCGTCTTCATGGTGCTGCCCCTGGTGCTGATGGTCGGCATCGGCGTCTACTACCTGGGAGGCGCGCGGGCGACGAAGCTGCAGCGCTGGGCCATAGCCCTGATCATCGGCGGGGGGCTCGGGAACCTGGTGGACCGCGTGTTCCGCCCGGACGGGGTGGTGGACTTCATCAGCACGAAGATGTACGGCATCCTCGGCATGGAGCGCTGGCCGACCTGGAACGTGGCAGACTCGTGCATCGTGGTCGGCGCCTGCCTGGTCGCGCTCTCGGCCTTCTTCGAGCCCATGGGCGACGCGAAGAAGGAGTGAGGCAGCTCCCGCGCCCCGTCGTCCTGGCGCTCGCCGTACTCGCGTGCGCGCTCGCGACGGGCGCGCTGTTCTTCACCCTGCTGGCGTTCTGGGCCCTCGTCGCGGGTCCGTTCGCACGGCTCGGTTCCGCGGCCCCGGTCATCGTCGGGGCCTTTGCCCTCGCGGCCTTCCTGGTGGCCCGGCTCTGGCGCGCCCTGGTCCGGCCGCGCGTCTGAGGGCGACCGCCGACCGCCGCTCCCGCTCGCAACCGCGCCCCGTCTTTCCGTTTGACGGCGGCTCGGAACGGTTCCATACTGCTTCCCACAACGACATCCGCAAGGAGACCCTCGAATGGCCATTTCTGAGGCGCAGCTCGCCGCCGTCGGCGTGCGGGTTCCCGAGATACTCATCCCCGCGCCCGGCGCGGACTGGAAGCGCTGGGCGGTCGTGGCCTGCGACCAGTATTCGTCCGAGCACGAATACTGGGAGCGCGTCGACGCGAACGTCGGCGCCGCGCCCTCGACCCTCCGCCTGATCTATCCCGAGTGCTACCTCGAGGAGAAGGACGGCGAGCGCCGCATCGCCGCCATCCAGGAGTCCATGAACGCCTACCTGGCCAAGGGAGTGTTCCGGCCGCCGGTCCACGGCTTCGTGCTGGTCGAGCGCGCCACGCCCACGGAGAGCAAGCCGCGCCTCGGGCTCATGATCGCGGTGGACCTCGAAAAATACGTGTATGGCAAAGGTTCGAGCTCGCTGATCCGTCCGACCGAGGGGACCATCGTGGAGCGGCTGCCCCCGCGCATGCGCATACGCCGCGGCGCGAGCCTCGAGCTGCCCCACATCATGCTGCTGATCGACGATCCGCAGCGCACCGTCATCGAGCCGCTGTACGCCGCGCGCGCGGGCCTCGAGAAGCTCTACGACTTCGACCTGATGGAAGGCTCGGGCCGCGTGGCCGGCTGGCGCATCTGGGAAGAGCCCCTGCTTTCGCGCGTGGCGAACGCCCTCGGCAAGCTCGCGGACCGGCGCGCCTTCCGCGAGAAGTACGGCAAGGACGACGCGCTCCTGTTCGCCGTCGGCGACGGCAACCATTCGCTGGCCACAGCCAAGGGCATCTGGGAAGAGGTCAAGGCCGCCGGCGCGGACGATCCGGCCATCATGGAGCATCCCGCCCGCTGGGCGCTCGTGGAGCTCGTGAACATCTACGACGAGGGACTGCCCTTCCATCCAATCCATCGCGTCCTCATGAACGCGGACGCCGAGGCCTTCATCCGCGACCTGTCCGTGCGGGAGGGTTGGCGCTTCGAGGCCATGGACCGCGACAAGGCCATCGCCATGACCGACGAGCGCGTCGGCGAGCACCGCTTCGCCGTATTCTCGAAGACCGCTTCCGGCCTGCTCCGCGTGGCCAAGCCCGAGGCCTCCCTGGCCGCCGGCACCATCCAGGAATTCCTCGACCCCTGGCTCAAGGATCACCCCAAGGTCGCCATCGACTACATCCACGGGACGGAGAGCACCGTGGCCCTCGGCACGAAAAAGGACCACGTCGGCATCTACCTGCCGCCCATCGACAAGGCCGGCTTCTTCGGTACGGTCATCCGCGAGGGGGCCATGCCGCGAAAGACCTTCAGCATGGGAGAAGCGCCGGAGAAGCGCTTCTATGTAGAGGCCAGGAAAATCGTCAGGTAGCCCGGCTGCGCCGTTCGCGGCACCTCGAGGCCCGCATATTCATGCGGGCCTTTTCTATATATCGCAACATTTTACGAGGTGCGACCGCGCTTGACAGCCTGCCGGGAGGTGCTAGACTGGAAGCCTCCACCCATGCCCTTTAAGGGCTTTCCCATCATGCCTCGACCGGGAGCGACAGCCATGGTTATCCTTCTCGCGGACGCGTTCGCGCCGGACCTTCCCGCGCGACTCAAGCCCTTCGGAGAGGTCGTCACCGACCTCGCCCGCCTTCCCGACGCGGAACTCATCATCGTCAGGTCGAAGACCAAGGTCGACAAGGCGATGATCGACAAGGCGCCGAAGCTCAAGTACGTCATCCGCGGCGGCGTCGGCGTCGACACCATCGACGTGGAGTACGCGAAGTCGAAGGGCGTCGCCGTCGACAACACGCCCGAGGCCTCGAGCCTCGCGGTGGCGGAGCTCGCCTTCGCGCTGATGATCGCCATGCCCAACCACATCGCCGAGGCCGACGCCTCGATGAAGCAGGGCAAGTGGCTCAAGAAGGAGCTCGAGCGCACCGAGCTCGGCGGAAAGACCCTCGGTCTCGTGGGCATCGGCCGCATAGCGCGCGAGCTGGCCGTCCGCGCCAAGGCCTTCGGCATGAAGGTCATCGCCTTCGACGCCTACGTCAAGGAATCGGACGCCGCCGAAATGACCGGGCTCGAGCGCGTCTGGGCCGAGTCCGACTTCATCAGCCTGCACGTGCCGCTCACTGCCGAGACCGCGGGCATGATCAACGCGTCGACCATCGCGAAGATGAAGAAGGGCGCTTACCTCATCAACACCTGCCGCGGCCAGGTGGTGAACACGGCCGACGTCGTGGCGGCGCTCAAGGACGGCCGGCTCGGCGGCTACGCCACCGACGTGTACGACAAGGAGCCGCCCGAGGGCTCGCCCCTGCTCGGCTCCCCCCGTGTCGTGCTGACGCCCCATCTCGGCGCCTCGACCGAGGAGAACCTGCTCCGCCTCGGCGACAGCATAGTCGCCCGCGTCGAGAAGTACGCGAAGAAGTGAACGAAAGGCGGGCGGCCGCGACGGCCGCCCGCCGTCCCTACTGAAAGGAGTCAAGCCATGAAGCGCGTCATCAACTACAGCGCCGGCCCCGCCGGCATTCCCATCGAAGTGCTCGAGCAGGCCCGCGACGAGATGCTCGACTGGAACGGTACCGGCTGCTCGGTCATGGAGGTCTCGCACCGCGGCAAGGAGTACGACGCCCTGCACATGGAGACCATGGACCTGTTCCGCGAGCTGGCCGGCATGGGCAAGGACTGGAACGTCCTGTTCACCACGGGCGGCGCCTCGACCCAGTTCCTCATGCTGCCCATGAACTACCTCGGCGCGGGCAAGGAAGCGGACTACGCCGTGACCGGCAACTGGTCCAAGGCCGCCGTCAAGGAAGCCAAGCGCTACGGCAAGATCAGCTTCCCGGCCAACATGGAGCTCGAGGGCGAGCGCTTCGTCGCCATACCGAAGCAGGGCGACCTGGTCCTCAACCCCAAGGCCGAGTACTTCCACTACACCAGCAACAACACGGTCGAAGGCACGGAGTGGCACTACACGCCCGACGCCAAGGGCAAGCCGCTGGTCTGCGACATGTCCAGCGACATTTTCAGCCGCCCCGCCGAGTTCGGCAAGCACTCGATGATCTACGCGGGCGCCCAGAAGAACCTCGGTCCCTCGGGCGTCACCGTGGTGGCCATCCGCGACGATTTCCTCGCCAAGGCGCACGACGACCTGCCGACCATGATGAGCTACAAGGTTTTCAAGGATAAGTTCTCGATGCACAACACGCCGCCGTGCTTCTCGATCTACATCCTCAACCTCGTGCTCCGGTGGCTGAAGAAGAATGGCGGCCTCGCGGCCATGGGCAAGGTGAACGAGGCGAAGCAGAAGCTGCTCTACGGCGCCATCGACGGCTCGAAGGGCTTCTACACGGGCACCGCGGACAAGGACAGCCGCTCGTGGATGAACGTCGACTTCAAGCTCCCGACCGCCGAGCTCGACGACAAGTTCGTCAAGGACGCGAAGGCGGCCGGCATCGTGCAGACCAAGGGCTACCGCTCCATGGGCGGCATCCGCCTCTCGGCCTACAACGCCGTCAGCCTCAAGGACGTCCAGACCACCGTCCAGTTCATGCAGGATTTCCAGCAGAAAAACTCCTGACAGAAAGCAACCACGGAGGCACGGAGACAGGAGGGAAGAAGACGGAAGGGGGACATGAATTCCATACCCTACCCACGGATTTCTCCCTCTTCCCTCCGTGCCTGCGCCGTGCGGGTGCTTTCGGAAAGGAACGGATTGCCGTGCGCGCATTCGCGCGCGACCTCATCCGTGGTCTTCTTGTACAAGGGGGCTACGCGGGGAAGGTGAGGGTGGCGACGGTGCCGCCGCCGGCGCGCGCGGCGTGGTTCAGGGTGCCGTCGAGCTGCTCGGCCAGGGCCTTGCCGATCGTGGTGCCGAGGCCCGGCTTCCAGCCTTCCTTCATGCCGTCCCCGTCGTCCTCCACCGTGACCTCGATTTTTCCGTCCGACGCGCGGCCTGAGAGGCGAAGCAATCCCTGGGGCCGGTCCCGCCACGCGTACTTGAGGGCGTTGGTCAGGAGCTCGTTGACCACGAGCCCGACGGGCAGGGCCGCGCGCTGCTCGATGACCAAGGGCCCGACGGCGAACTCGATGGGTCGGCAGCCGGTGGAGCCTTCCACCGCGCGCGCGAGGCGCTCAAGGTAGCCGTCGAGCAGCACGGTGTTGAAGTCGCCCGAGCCGTGGATGATGTCGTAAAGCAGCGAGACCGCCATGAGCCGGTCGCGGGCCTGTTTGATTACCTCGGCGTCGCGCTCCGTCTCCATCTCGCGCCGCGCGAACGAGAGCAGCGAGGCGATGAGGGCCACATTGTTCTTGATGCGGTGGACGAGCTCCTTGAGCAGGAGGTCGCGCTGCGCCACCGCACGTTCCAGGAAACGCGCAGCCTGGGTTGTCTCCGTGACGTCGCGAACGATGGCCGCGATCAGGAAGTCGCCGTCGAGCTCGACGGGAAAGAGCGTCACCTCGGCGACGCGCTTGCGGCCCTTCGCCGTCCTGACCGGGATCTGCGTGGGCGGGCTGCGCTCGAGCTCGACGCCGCTCGAGAGGTAACGGTTCAGGAACGCTCTGACCCTCTGGAACGCCTCCGGATCGCCGTCGCGGTCGACGAGGCTTTCGATGAGTCCGCCGGCGCCGAGCTTCGTCACGCGCTCGGGCGGAAGCTCGCAGAAATCCGCGAAAGCGGCGTTGAAGCTCGCCATTTCGCCCGAGCGCTTGATGATGGCGCGGCCCTCGCGGGCGTGGTCGTAGAAGGAGCGGTAGACCTCGTGGGGCAGCTCGGAGTCTCCGGGCGGGCCGGTAACGCGATTCGCGTCCGCGGCGGGCTTGCCGTCTTTCATTTTGGCCATGACAGAAATGTAATATCGCCTTCCGCTTCCCGCAAGGGCGGGGCTTTCGCGGAGAAGCGGGGCGCTCAGCCGGTAGGACCGCCGAAACGGTCCACGAGCCGGGCGCAGCGCGTCCGCAGGGCTGCCATGTCCTCGCGGGTCTTGCGCACGAAGGAATTGGTTTCCGCGCTGCCGAGCACAGCCTTCGCCTCGGCGTCGCTTGCGAAGGTGACCTTGCGGAAGCGGTTGTCAAAATCCTTTTTCCGGGTTTTGAGCACTTCCTCCTCGACAAAGAGGCTCGACTCGGAGAGGCGGGTGAAGAGCCGCGCCAGGTCGCGGTCGCGGATGCCGGAGAGTCCTTCGAGGTCGCGCCAGGCGTTGAGGGCATGCCGCGCCTTGTCGATCGGGTACTCGATCCAGAGCGCCTCGTAGGCGGCGTGCACCGCCTTCCAGTCGGCCAGCTCGCCCGACTTGATGTCGGCCACCAGGCGGTCGAGCTTCGGTCCCGGCACCAGCTGTCCGCCGAGATTCTCCCAGCGCCGCTCGCGTTCGCCCGAGCCGAGCGCGTCGACCGCGTCGGACGCGGTCCACCCCTCGTGGGCCTCGAAATAGTCGGCGAGCGCGAGGCCGGCGTACCACGCCACGATGCGGCGGTACGCGCGCCAGGCCCTCCGCGGTTTCCGCAGTATGACCGCGCGCCGCGAGTTCTCCACGTTTTCCGCGCCGACCTCGAGGTCGCCGGTCCGGTCGACCGGGTCTGCGAGCAAGGACCGGCCCAGCGAACGCAGCTCGTCGAGGCTTGCGGCCGCCGGATCCTCGCCGTCGGCGGCCAGCCGGGCGCGCCCGACGGCTTCCTCGATCAGGGCCATGGCGGCGAAGCACTCCTCGGTGGTGTCCGGGGCGAAGGGCGAGAACTCGACGCGCTGGCGCTTTACCGAGCGCTTGTCGCGCGCCAGGAACTTGGCCTCGTTGCGCATGAGGGCGTAGAGGTTCGAGGTCCACCAGTACGCCGGCACGATCTCGAGCCGGTCGCGCGCGGCGTCGTCGGAGACGAGGCTGAAGGGGAAGGGGACGTCGAGCTCGAAGCGGTAGTGCCCCTTCGCCAGGAGCACGTAGCTCGCGAAGCGGGACGAGTGCTTGACCGAGGTGGAGAGCCCCGGCCAGAAGCCGCGGCCCGCCTCGATCTCGCCGTCGTTGGCGCGCGAGTTGTGGTTCGAGCCGATGGTGGCGCCGGCGGCCATGTTCGACTGGCCCTTCACCAGGGCCGCGATGAGGAAGCTCGTGTTGTGGTGCTGCTCGTGGGCGGGGAAGATCAGGTTGTTGAGTATCTCGCAGCAGCTCACGGTGGAATTGTCGCCGAGCACCGAGTGGATGAGCCGGGCGCCGTACTTGAGGGAGGACCCGTCGCCCATGACGAAGCGCACCGCCTTGCAGCCGTAGAAGACGCGGCAGCCGTGCCCGACGATGCCGTTCACGAGCTCGACGCCCTCGCCGATCTGGGTGCGGTCCTTCTCCGAGGAGTTGACGGTCAGATTCTTGAGCTTGTTGGCGCCCTTCAAATAGGCGCAGCGGCCGACCTTCACGTCCTTGACGATGCCGCAATGCTTGACCACCGTGCCCGCGCCGATTTCGCCGTAGCGGCCACGGCGAGCGTCGAAGGCGCCCTGGGTCATTGCGGCGAAGCGGTCCATGAGCGCGCTGTCGTCGCGCTTCTTGGCCCAGAGCCAGGCGTCGCCGCAGGTCATGCCGTCGAAGGGGTAGACCGAGCGTCCGCCCGCCTCGTTCATCAGGTCGAGCGTGACGCGCAGCGACTCGTCCTCGCCTTCCTTGACGATGCCGTTGCCGAACTTGGCATGGTCGGTGGCCGCTATTTCGCGGTTCGCGAAGAGGATGCAGCCGTCGCCGATGACGTAGTGCGAGACGTAGGAGCAGTCGTGCACCGCGCAGTTGTCGCCGATGTCGCACGAGACTATGCGCGAGTCGGTGATGCCCACCGGCAGGCGGAGGTCGTGGTGCTCGAGGATCAGGCGTTCGAGCTTGCCGATGCGGACCAGGCCCGCGAACTCGCTGCTCTTGATCAAGGCGGGATCGAAGGGATCTCGGACCAGGATGCGCGACCAGTCCGTGCAGGAGTTGCGGTTCTTGACCAGGGCCTCGAGCTCCTCGGCGCGGAGGCCGCGCCAGGACGAGGCGGGTTTTCCGACCTGGAGGTCGCGGAAGGCGTATTCGTCGGCGCCTCCGTGCAGGTACTTCGGATCCACGAAGCCGTAGCCAAGCGCCCGTTCCGATTTCGCGATCACGTCTTCGCTCATGGCGCGAATCGTAGCGCGCGGAAGGTTTCGGGGCAATACCGGGGCTGGAGGGCGCACGCTCCGGCGGCGGATTCCGGATCGGTAGTCTCGGCTCCGCGTCGCCACAGGCTGTCGGACCGAGCGGAATCAGGCCCCATTGACATGGACGGCCGAAATTAGGCAAGGTTAGCCATGTCATTCCCCGAATTCGCGACCGACGATCCCGTCGCGTTGGAAGTCGAGCGCGCCGCCTTCGAGGTGTACCCCTTGCTCCTCAAGGCCGACAACCGCGTGCTCCGCGACCAGTACGCCATCGCCTTCGCGAACATCCTCGGCGAGTCCGGGGAGTTCCACCAGTACGTCTCCGGCTCCTCGGGCGAGCGCCTGGCCCGGATCGACCGCCTGCTCGAGACCTTCCGCCACAACTCCGACCTGCTCATTTCCAAGACCTGGGTCGAGAAGCACGACCAGAAGGCCAAGGACGCCGTCCACGAGAGCCTGGCCGCGTTCGTCACGGAATTCCGCCAGGGCGCGGTCAACCGCGCCTTTCCCCACTTCGTCGACCTGGCTTCGGGTATCGGGCGCCTGCTTTTCGGCGAAGTCGCCGATTCGCCGGAGTTCATCGCCTACGCCTTCCGCATCGATCCGAAGCTCGGCCTCTTCTACTGGTACGTCGGCCAGCTCGCCGACCAGGGCCGCGACGACTGCGACGAGGAGCTCAAGGTCATCGAGCTCCTGATCGGCATCCACTTCCTCGCCAGCTTCTAGTAAAAGCAGACCACGGAGAATAGATCCGCGGAACGCTGATTCGCGAAGATTCAAGATCGCATGAAGACCGCCCGGTTTCGGGCGGTTTTATCATCTAGGGCGGGGTCCAGGGGCGCGAGTACCCTCGCGAGAACCCCTGGTCGTGCTTTGGGGGATGAGGGGTCCGGGGAGAAACCCCCTTTCGCTCGAAACGAAAGGGGGTTTCTCCCCGGTTAGCGCTTTTTTTCGAAGTGGCTGAATTCCATGCTGAAGCTGGCGCGGCCCTGGCTGACGGAGCGCAGGCTCGTGGTGAAGCCGAACATGGCCGCGAGCGGCGCCTCCGCGTGGACGACCTCGATGGCGGCCTTCGAGTCCGCGCCGTGGATCAGGCCGCCGCGCTGGGTCACCAGGCTCATCGACTCGCCGAGGAAGTCCTTCGGCGTCATGATGTCCACCTTCATCACCGGCTCCAGCATGACCGGGTCGGCCTTGCGCGCGGCCTCGTCGTAGCCCATGGCGCCGCAGGCCTCGAAGGCGAGCGGCGTCGAGAGCAGCTCGTCGTACTCGATGCCGACCAGCGTCACGCCCACGTCCACCGCGGGGTAGCCGAACTGGATGCCGCCCGCGAAGGCGTTGGTGACGCCGCGCTCGATGGCGTCCCAGATCTCGTCCGGCACGCCGCGCTCGCGCACCGCGCGCTCGTAGCGGTTGCCCGTGCCGCGGGGCAGGGGCTCGACGCGGAGCTTCACGCCCGCCACGTTCTCCTTGCCGGCGATGACCTTGCGGAATTCCTGCGAGTGCTCCACGGCCTTGGTAACGGACTCGCGGTAGCTGACCTGGGGGTTGCCGACGCGGGCGTCAACCTTGAACTCGCGGATGGCGCGCGTCACCAGGACGTCCAGGTGCAGCTCGCCCATGCCCGAGATGACGAGCTGGCCGGTCTCGTCGTTTTCCTTGGCGGTGAAGGTCGGGTCCTCGCGCTGCAGGACCTCGAGCGTGTCCTTGAGCTTGTCGCGGTCGGAGAGGGTCTTCGGCTCGATGGCCACCGAGATGACGGGCTCGGGGAAATGCATCCGCTCCAGTACGACCGGCCAGCCCTCGCTGCCGACCGTGTCGCCGGTGCGCGCGCCCTTCATGCCGACGAACACGGCTATGTCGCCCGCCTTCACTTCCTCGATGGCCTCGGAGCGGTTGGCGTGCATGCGGAGAATCCGCGTGACGCGCTCGCGCTTTTTCATGGCGACATTGTAGACGGTACCGGCCGTGCGGAGGCTTCCCGAATACATGCGGACAAAGCAGAGCGGCCCGGCCTCGCGGTCGTGCTGGACCTTGAAGACCAGGCCGAGCGGATCGCCTGAAGGGTCGCAGGGGACGTCGATCTCGGTTTCCTTCTTGAGATGATGGGCCTTCGCGGGCGGCACCTCGTCGGGAGCGGGCAGGTAGTCGACGACGGCGTCGAGCACGGACTGGACGCCCACGTTGCGGCGGCTCGCCCCGCAGAAGGTCGGCACGATGTGCCTTGCCAGGGTCTGCGCGCGGATGGCGCTTCGCATGAGGTCCGCGGGAATTTCCTCGCCGCCGAGGAAGAGCTCGGTGATGGCGTCGTCGTGCGAGGCGAGCGCGTCCAAAAGCTTTTCGCGCCAGGCCTCGGCCTCGGAGCGGCGGGCGGCGTCGATCGGCGAGCGGACTATGGTCTGCCCGTTGTCCTCCTGGTCCCAGCGGAGCTCTTCCATGGCGATCAGGTCGATGGCGCCCTCGAACGCGGACTCCTTCCCGATCGGTATCATCACCGGCACCGGGTTGGCGCCGAGCTTTTCCTTCATGTCCTCGAGCACCGCGAAGTAGTCGGCGCCGAGCCGGTCCATCTTGTTGACGTAGGCGATGCGCGGCACCTGGTAGCGGTCCGCCTGGTGCCAGACCGTCTCCGACTGCGGCTCGACCCCGCCCACCGCGCAGAAAACCGCCACCGCGCCGTCGAGCACGCGGAGCGAACGCTCCACCTCGGCCGTGAAGTCGACGTGGCCGGGCGTGTCGATGATGTTGATCTGGTGGTCGCGCCAGAACGTGGTGGTCGCGGCGCTCGTGATCGTGATGCCGCGCTCCTGCTCCTGCTCCATCCAGTCCATGGTGGCCTCGCCGTCGTCCACCTCGCCGATCTTGTACGACTTTCCGGAGTAGTACAGGATGCGTTCGGTGGTGGTAGTCTTGCCGGCGTCGATGTGGGCCATGATGCCGATGTTGCGCATGCGCGAGAGGTCCATGGAAAAGCTCCGGGAGAGGGATTTGGGCAAGCGCAACTATATACGGTAAAGCGCACCGTTTTCAAGGCTGCGGCACTGCCACGGAACCCTGGCAATTGCGCGGGAACGATTAGGGACGAATGGCGCGGGCTTTGTCCCCAGCTCGCTTCGACCCTCATCAAGGGCCCGCCCTTCCGTGGTGGCAACGCCTCCAGTCCCCGCAAGCGCCGCGAGTCATGTCTCCCGTAGCGGCCGCACACGAAGACACCAAGCCACAAAGATTCGGGGCCCCGCGCGCTGGACGGCACCGCACTCGCCCCGCGAGAACCTTGTGCAAACTCCGAACCGGTGAAACCCCGGCACGGGCGGCGTGAAAGCGCAAACCCGGCGAAGCGCCTCGCGGGAGCAGGCAGGACGGCGGGTGACGAAGGACGGCGCGCCCCCGAGCGCCAGCGAGTGGGGTGTGCAGTCCTTCGTCAGGCCCCGCCCTGATTGTTCCCGATAACGCCCTTCGCCGCGCATTAGTGCATTTCCTGACCCCCGCGCACGGGCATTCACTATTTTGGAGATTTACGCTAAGCTCGAGCGCATGAACATGGAACTGCTCGCCCCGGCCGGGGCGCCCGACGCGCTGTCCGCGGCCGTCGCCGAGGGAGCCGACGCGGTCTACCTCGGACTCCGCACCTTCAACGCGCGCATGCGCTCCACCAACTTCGCTTTCAACCAGTTCGAAGCCGCCACCGAAGCCCTCCACAAGCAGGGCAAGCGCGTCTTCGTCACGGTCAACACCGTCTTCGAGCAGCGCGAGGCCGACCGGCTCTGGCAGTTCCTGCAGTACCTCGAGCGCGTCGGCCCCGATGCCATCATCGTGCAGGACTTCGGCGTGGCCAAGATGGCCCGCGAGAACTTCCCGGGCCTGCGCCTGCACGCCTCCACCCAGATGAACGTGGGTTCCGCCGCGGGCGCCAACCAGCTTTCCCGCGCCGGTTTCAAGCGCGTGGTGCTCAACCGCGAGCTCTCGCTCGAGGAGATCCGCAAGGTCCGCGAGGGCTCCGGCCTCGAGCTCGAGACCTTCGCGCACGGGGCGCTCTGCGTGTCCGCCTCCGGCGCCTGCCTTTTCTCCAGCTGGCTCGGCGGGCGGAGCGCCAACCGCGGCGCCTGCGCGCAGGCCTGCCGCCGCCTCTACAAGACCGAGAACTCCGAGGGCTTCTACTTCAGCCCCGACGACCTCGAGCTCGTGGACCGCATCCCCGACCTGGTCGAGGCTGGCGTTTCCTGCATCAAGATCGAGGGGCGCCTCAAGAGCGCGGAGTACGTCGGCACGGTGGTGTCCGCGTACCGCTACATGATCGACAACTGGCGCTTCGACCGCGAACGCGCCGCGGCCAAGGCCAAGGCCATGCTCCAGAACGACTTCGCCCGCCGCAAGACCACGTACTGGTTCGACGGTCCGAACGAGCTCGAGTTCCTCAGGCCGGAGCAGGCCGGCGGCACGGGCATCGAGCTCGGCAAGGTCCGCCTCGTGCGCGTCTTCGACGAGGGCCGCTTCGCCCTGCTCAACACCTTCGAAGGCATCGCCGAGGGCGACTCCGTGCGCATACACCGCGCCGACGATTCGCAGCGCGTCACGGCCCGCGTAAAGGAAGTCCTCAACAAGAGCGAAGGCATGTTCCTCCGGCTCGAGGAGGAGTTCCGCGTCGGGGACCGCATCTACCTGGTGCAGACCAAGAGCATGAGCCGGCGCTATCCGTCCATCCTGCCGAAGGACCTGGCCCGTTTCCGCAAATTCCCGAGCTGGGAGACGGCGCCCGAGCCGGCCATCGCGACGCCCGCCCGGGACCGGCTCGAGGACCTGCCCTCCGGGCTCTGGGCCATGACCGACCGGGTCTCCGCCCTCCACGTCATGCCTTCGATGCGGCCCAACATGGCCGTGCTCCGCCTGACCCGCAAGAGCGCCCGCGAGCTCGCCGCCGCCGAGGCCACGGTGGTCTTCAAGCGAGGCTCGCTGGCCATCTGGCTCGAACCCTTCTGTCCCGAGACCGAGGCGGCCTGGCTCGCGCCCGAGATCGACCGGCTGGTCGAGAAGGGCCAGACCATCTTCATCGCCAACAACCTGGCGCACCTCAACATGCTGAAGGGCCGGGGCCTCCGCGTCATCGCCGGGCCCTTCCTCTACGCCTTCAACCGCTGGTCCGCCGCCTGGCTTTTCGAGCAGGGCGTCGACGCCATCGTCCCGCCGCACGAAATTTCGAAGCAGGCGCTCGGGAAGCTGGCCGAGTCCATCCCGGCCAAGGCCTTCCTGCCCCTCGTGTTCGCGTGGCCCCAGCTGTTCACCATCCGCGGAGACCTCGGCGCCAAATACGACTTCAAGTACTTCCAGGACCGCGACGACGCCTCGTACGAGCTGGTGCCGGGCGAGGAGGCGAGCACGGTCATTCCCTCGACGCCCTTCAGCCTGGTCGACCGCATTCCCTTCCTCAAGGAGGAGGGCTACGTCCGCTTCCTCGTCGACTTCAGCTTCGTGGAGCTGCAGAAGAGCCTCTATCGCAAGGTGATGAAGGCCGCGATCGACGGCAAGGTGCTGCCCGACACGAGCCGCTTCAACTGGAAGGAAGGCTTCTGGGCTCCCGAGGAGGAGAAGCGCAAGGACGAGGACACCGCGAAGCCCCGCGGCATCGGCGCGCGGCCGCGCGACATCGAGCGCTTCGGCCTCAAGGTGCCGGGCGCCGGCAAGGGCGAGGACGGGAAGGCGCCGCGCGCCGGCTCCAGGGGCGCCGCCCGCGGCCCGGGCACCGGTTCGGGCGCGGGAGGCCGCGACCGGCGCGGGACCGGCGAGGCCCGCAAGACCGGCGGCGGATTCTCCCGCTCGGCCTCGGGGCGCGACCGCAGGGGTTCGGGCGACGAGCGGCCCGGCCGCGGCGGCAAACCCGGCGCGTCCTCGACCCGGACGCCGCGCTCCGGCGCGGCCGGCAATCCCGGCGGTCCGAAGCCCGCGAAGGGACGCAGAACGCCGAGGCCCTGAGAATCCCGAGGGGGCAAGCGGCGGCCCCGGGTGCGCCGCCCGCGCGCCCGGCGTCGCGACGCAAAATTAACCCGTGCGCCGGAGCCCCCGAAGGCGTATAATGGTCGCATGGAAAGCATGCGCGCAATGATCATCGAACGCACCGGTGGACCCGAGGTCTTCGAGGTCCGTGATGTGCCGCGCCCGAGTCCGGGTCCCGGACAGGTGCTGGTCCGCGTCCGCGCCACGAGCGTCAATCCCATCGACTGCAAGGTCCGTTCGGGAGCCGTGGCCGTCATCCCGCCCTTCCCGGCGGTGCTGCACGGCGACCTCGCTGGCGAGGTGGTCGCGCGCGGTCCCGGCGCCGGCAAATTCCGAGAAGGCGACCGCGTCTTCGGCTTTGTCGGCTGGACCGGCGGCGAGGGCGGCGCGCTGGCCGAGTACTCAGTCTGCGACGAGCGGCTCCTGGCTGAGGCGCCGACCGTGCTTTCGTTCGAGGAGGCAGCGGCCCTTCCCGTTGCCGGCCTGACCGCCTGGCTCGGCCTCAAGGTCCGCGCCGGCGTGAAGGGCGGAATGCGCGTGCTCGTGCATGGCGCGGCCGGCGGCGTGGGACACGTCGCGGTCCAGGTGGCCAGGGCCCTCGGCGCGGAAGTGTCGGCCACCGCCTCGTCACCCGAGAAGCTGGCCATCGCCGAGCGGCTCGGCGCCCGCTACGCCATCGACTACCGGAAGGAGTCGGTCACCGACTACGTCGAGCGCATCACCGCGGGCAAGGGCTTCGACGTGGTATTCGACACGGTCGGCGGCAAGAACCTGGACGCCTCGTTCGAGGCGGCCCGGTCCGGCGGCACGGTCGTCGCCACCGCGGCCCGCTCGACCCATGATCTCACGCCGGTGCACTCGAAGGGGCTTTCGCTCCACGTGGTCTTCGTGCTCCTGCCCATCCTGCAGGGCTCGGGGCGCGAGGAGCTCGGCGCCGCGCTCCACGAGCTCGCCCGCCTCGCGAGCGCCGGGCAGCTCAAGCCCTACCTCGACGAGCGCCGCTTCAAGCTGGCGGATATAGCGGATGCCCACCGCCTGCTCGAATCGGGCGCCGCCCTCGGAAAGGTTTCCGTCTCGCTCCCGTAACCGCGACCCGCTACCGGAGGGGCCGTCCCGTAAGCCGCGCGCTTTCGGGACGGCCCACCGCGTTTCCGCGGCCGCTCTCCGTCAGAAGACGGGTTCGGGCATCCCCGGGGCTCCCGACGGCGCTCCCACGGCCGCCTGGCCCTC
>JAKLEE010000210.1 GCA_022703215.1 Spirochaetota bacterium
CGGACGGCGAGCTCGTCGAAGTGCAGACGCGTTCGCTCGGCGCCCTGCTGCCGAAGCTGCGCGCGTTCTCCGCCGCGGGGCGCCGCGTCCGCGTGGTGCATCCGATAATCCTCGGCTCGACCCTCGCGCATCTCGATCCGGAAAGCGGCGTGGAAATCTCGCGCCGGAAAAGCCCGAAGAAAGGCGACCTTTATTCCGTGTTCGACGAACTCGTGCGCGCGTCGGAATTGATCGCGCTGGGCGGCGTCGCGCTCGAGCTCGTGTCCGTCCGCGTCGTCGAGACGCGCGTGCGCGACGGCTCCGGCTCGTGGCGGCGGAAGGGCGACCGCGTAGCCGACCGCTTCCTGGAATGCATCGAGGAGCGGCGCGTGTTTTGCTCGCGCGCGGACTGGCTTTCGCTGATCCCCGCGGAGCTCGCGCCGCCCTGGGATTCCGGGACCCTCGGCGAGGCGCTCGGCGTAAAGCCGGAGCGCGCGCGGAAAATGCTCTACGTGTTCGCGCGCGCGGGCTTCCTGTCCGAGGCCGGAAAGGCGGGGCGCCGCAAGCTTTACGCGCCCGTTCCCGTATCCGCCCCGCGCGGGCGTGCGCGCACCCCGAGCGCCGATTGACCGACGGTCCCGCGTCGCGCTACCAATGAGATCCGATCCGGGAGGGAACGTGGACGCGAACGCGGCGAAGCCGGTCAATTATCTGGCGGGGTTCGGGACGAGCCTGCTTTTCGGGTTCTCCTTCCTCTTCACCAAGAACGCGCTCGACGCGCTCGGGGTCTACGAGCTCCTGGCCCTGCGCTTCGCCCTCGCGGCGGCGCTCATGCTGGCGCTGCGCGCCGCGGGCCTCGTGCGCCTCGAGTTCCGCGGCAAGGACCTGAAGCCGCTCGCGGCCGTCGCGCTGCTGCAGCCCGTGCTGTACTTCCTCCTCGAGACCTGGGGGCTCGAGCGCGCCTCGTCGAGCACGGGCGGCATCGTGCTCGCGGGCATTCCCGTCGCGGTGGCGGCGCTCGGCGCGCTCATGCTCGGCGAACGGCTCAAGGCCGCGCAGGTCGGCACGGTGCTGCTCTCGTTCGCGGGCGTCGCGCTGATCGCGTTCTTCCGCTCGCGCGACGCGGCGGCCGGCAGCCCCGCGGGAATCGCGCTGCTCTTCGGCGCCATGCTCTGCGCGGCCTTTTTCAACATCGCGAGCCGCAAGGCCTCGCGCACCTTCGCCGCCGCGGAAACCACCTTCTTCATGATGGCCTCGGGCGCCCTGGTCTTCGGCCTGCTCGCCCTCGTAACGGGGCTGGCCGACGGCTCGCTCGCGACCTTGGGCTCGCGCCTCGACGCGCGGAGCCTCGGTTCCATCGTCTACCTGGGCGGCCTCTCGAGCGTGGCGGCCTTCTTCCTGGTCAATTTCAACCTCTCGAAGCTGCGCGCGCCGGAGGCCGCCGTGTTCGCCAACCTGACCACCGTCGTATCGGTGGTCGCCGGCGTCGCGTTCCGCGGCGAGGGCCTTTCGTGGATGGACGGCGCGGGCGCACTCATGATCGTGGCGGGTGTGTGGGGGACGAATTCGCTTGGAGCCCCGCGCCGCGCGAAGTAGAATCCGGCCCCATAAAAAGGGGCACCGAATCATGACAAAACGGCAGTTCTTCTTCCGCTACGCGAAGGGCCAGGAAGGTCTCCTCGCGCTGCTCGCCCTGCTCACGCTCGCATCGGCGGCCGCCGCGCTCGCTTCTCCCGCGCTCGCGAGGCGCTTCCTCGACGAGGCCAGGGGAAGCGGCTCGTTCTCCCACCTGGTCGCGACGGCGCTCGTCGTGGTCGGCGTGGCGCTGGCCGGGCAGCTCCTCTCCGTGGCGAGGACCTGGACGGCCGAACTCGCCGCCTGGCGCTCGACCAACAGCCTGCGCGAGGACCTGGCGGCCCACCTCCTTTCGCTCGACATGGGCTTCCATAAATCCCACAAGCCGGGCGAGCTCATCGAGCGCGTCGACGGCGACGTCGAGGAGACGCGCGCGTTCTACTCGCTGCTCTTCACCGAGCTCGCGGCGGCCGTGCCGCTTTTCGTCGGCGTGATCGGCGCGCTCGCGGCGGTGGACCTCCGGCTCGGCGCCGCGACCCTCGCCGCGAGCCTCGTCGCGGTCGTGAGCTACCCCTTCATCAACAAGGCGCGCATGCCGCGCCTCGCGCGCGTGCGGGAGGTGCACGCGAAGCTCTCGGGCGACCTCCAGGAATGGATCGCGGGACGCGAGGACATCCAGGCCGCGAGCGCCGAGGACGTCATGCTCAACCGCCTGCACCGGCGCTACGGCGAGCGCTACCTCGCCTCGCTCGCGCTCCTGCCGAGCAATACGCTCGGGGCGGTCATGCCCTTCGTCGTGCTGGCGCTCGCCTACGCCGCCGCCTACTGGCTCGGCTCCGGCGCGCTCGGCGCGGCGCTCCCGGTCGGCACGATGACCATGGTCATCCTCTACCTCGACAAGCTGCAGGAGCCCATCTGGTCGTTCAGCAGAGGGTTCCAGTGGCTCGCCATGTCCGGGGCCAGCTTCGGCCGCATCTCGGAGCTGCTCGACGAACGTTCGGCGCTCCGCCGGGGAACGGCGGAACTCGCGCCGCCGGGCGCCCTCGCGCTCCGCATCGAAAACCTGCGTTTCGGCTACGAGGGGCGCGACGTGCTCGAGGGCGTCTCGCTCGAGCTCGGTCCCGGGGAGCGCCTCGGGCTCATCGGCCGCACGGGCTCGGGGAAAACCACGGTCGCGCGGCTCGTCACGCACCTCTACGAGCCGCGCTCCGGCGCGGTGCTGCTCGGCGACGGGGAGCGCTTCCTCGAGCCGGGCGAGCTCGAGCCCGCCTGCCTCGAACGCCTCGTCGCCATGGTCACGCAGGAGGTCGAGCTTTTCCACGCGAGCGTGCGCGACAACCTGACGCTCTTCGACGCGTCCATTCCGGACGAGTCGATCCATGACGCGCTCCGCAAGGTGACGATGGACGGCTGGCTCGCGAAGCGGCCGGAGGGGCTCGACACGCGGCTATCGGGCGCCGCGGGGCTTTCGGCGGGCGAGGCGCAGCTCCTCTCCCTCGCCCGCGTGTTCCTGCGCGACCCCCGGCTCGTCATCCTCGACGAGGCCTCGTCGCGCCTCGACCCGGCCACCGAGCGTCGCATGGAGCAGGCCGTGGCCGCCCTGCTCGAGGGCCGCACGGCGGTGGTCATAGCGCACCGGCTCGAGACCGTGCTGCGCGCCGACCGCGTCGTCATACTCGACGCGGGGCGCGTGGTCGAGAGCGGCCGGCGCGCCGAGCTCGTCGCCGATCCGGAGAGCCGGCTCTCGGGACTGCTCAGGTCCGGCATGGCGGAGGCGCTCGCATGAAAGCGCTGCGATACCTGTTCAGGCTTTTCCTCGTCTTTCCGCGCAAGGTCGCGGGGTATCTGCTCGCGACCCAGGTCTCGCGCGTGGCCTGGACCCTGCTCGCGGGCTGGGCGGCCCGCGCCCAGCTCAACCGCCTCGCGGGCGTCGCGGAAGGCGCCCTGTCCCTCGAGGCGACACTCGGCCTCCTCTTCCTGGCCTTTGCGCTCACCATCGCCGGCAACGCGGCCGAAAGCTTCTTCAACATCAGCGTGACGCGGCATTCCATGGCCTTGCTCGCGCTCAACATCGTCGAGCGGCTCGTGCGCCGGCCCGGCGCCCTGCCGCTCCCCGACGACCCGAGGAAGGGACGGCCCCTCTCCGAAGGCCAGTGCCTGAGCACACTGGGCCGCGACGCCACCCAACTGCCTTCCCTATTCGCCTGGCTTTTCGAGGTGGCGGCGCTCTTCGTCTCGGGGACGGCCGCGCTCGCCGTCATGCTGTCGATCGACGCCCGGGTGACGCTCGTCGTCGTCGCGCCGCTCGCGCTCGTCTTCGGGCTTGTCAGCCGCTTGTCGAAGCGCGTCGAGCCGCTCTCGGAGAAGGCCCGGCACTCGGCGGGCGAGGTCAGCTCGATCCTCTCCGACGTGTTCAACAACGTGCAGACCATCAAGACCTCCGCGGCCGTCGGCCACGTCCTGGCCGAGTTCCGGCGGCGCAACGCGAAGCGCCTTTCGGACGCCATGCGGAGCGAGGTCTACTTCACCCTGGTGAGCGGCCTCAACTCGGGGCTCATCGAGATCGCCGCGGGCCTCGTCCTGCTCGCCGGCGCGGGCGCCATCCGCCGCGGCACCTTCACGGCGGGCGACTTCGTGCTCTTCTCGGCCTACCTGCAGGCGGTGCTCGGCATCTTCCGCTGGAGCGGCTCGCTCGTGGGGGCGCTCAAGCGGCACGGGGTGTCGATAGACCGCATGGAGGCGCTCATGCCGGGCGAGGGGGCGTTCGCTCCGGTCCGGAAGCGGAAACTGGGCCTTTCGAAGGTCCCGGAAATCGAGCTCGAGCTCGGCCCGGACCGGCACGGGACCCTCCGGACGCTGGAAGTGCGCGGGCTCTCGTACCGCTACCCGAGGCGCAAGAACGAAGAGCGGGAAGCCGGCGGCGGCCGCGACGGCGGCGCCGGGAACGCGAACGGAAACGGGAACGGGAACGCCGGAACCGGCGGGGTCGATGCGGCTTCCGTCGCGGCTTCCGCGGACGACCGGGCTCCGTTCGCCCTCGAAGACGTCGACTTCGAGCTCGAAGGCGGTACGCTGACCGTCATAACCGGGCCGGTGGGCTGCGGCAAGTCGACCTTGCTCCGCTGCGTGCTCGCTCTCCTGCCGGCATCCGGAACGGTGCGCTGGAACGGC
>JAKLEE010000211.1 GCA_022703215.1 Spirochaetota bacterium
GTCCAAACCGAGGCTGCGCGCCCGATTGGCGCTGCCACCGTCGACATAGGCGCCGGCAGGATCGTCGGCCGATCCTGCGCCGCCGTCGGTGCCATCGGTATCTACGGCGAGCGCGGCGATGCCGGAGACCTCCTCGTACTTGGCCCCCACGAGCTCGAGGCGGCCCTCGACGGCGTCGTAGCGGGCCAGGCGCTGGACGTCGCCGGAGCGCGAGCGGAGCGTGACGAACTCGTTGGCCATGAGCTTGTCGGGCCAGGGCAGGCCGACGCCCGAATCGAGGGCCGCGAGGTCCTCGCCCGTGGCGACCGCGTCGCGGAAACCGGAGTGGAGCCGGTCGATGTCGACCTTCTGCTTGTCGTAGTCGACCGCCCGGATGCCGAGCGCCGTGGCCTTGACCCGGGCGTTGATGTCCTTGGAGACGAAGAAGACCTTGCGGCCCTCCTGCTGGAGGGCGTAGGCGCAGAGGATGATGCGGTTGTCGTACTTTCCCGCGTCGAACTCGCGGGGGCGCTCGGCGGGCAGGTCGAGGGCGACGCGGAGGGTCGAGCCGTTTTCCAGCTTCACGCCCGTGTGCAGGTTGCCCTTGCCCGACACCGAGTCGAGGAAGCGGATGGCGTCGCGGGCGGCCTTGCCCTTGTAGTCGGGCGAGATCTTGAGCCCGTCGAGCTCCTCGAGCACCCAGAGGGGGATGACCACCTCGGTGTCCTTGAAGGACATGACCGCCTCGGGGTTGTGCACGAGCACGTTCGTGTCCACCACGAAGGTCTTGATAGCCTTGTCCTCGGACATGAGCCCTCCTCCGCTTTCCGGCCTACCCCTCAAGTATAGGAAGGGCGGGGAGCGTTTCCACTCCCCGCCCATCAAGGCGCAACGATTGTCGCGGGCTCAGGACGCCTTGGGCTTCCGGCCGCGCTTCTTCGGCCCCGATCCGGCGGCGGGCTCAGGCATGCGCTCGACGGCCGGGGGCTCGTCGTCGGTGAGCTCGAGCACCTCGTGGAACTCGAGGCGCTTCTGGCGCCCGCGGGTCTGGTCGCGGCCGCGCACCGAGACGTACTCCTCGGTGACGCCGGCGACCACGCCCCACTCCTGACCCTTGGAGGTATCGAAGCGTACGAAGGCGCCCACGTGGAGCTTCTTCATGAGACCCTTGGCGCCCTCCTTGCGGAGCGCGAGGCGGCGCTCTTCGATGCGCTTGGCAAGCGCGTCGAGCTCCGCGAAGTCGGCGCCGTCCACGAAATCGGCCGCGTCGTCGAAGCCTGCATTCTTTCCTGCCATGTGTCCCTCCCGTGGGTGTGCTGGTTTGGTTCCATTGAATATACGACACGGCGCCGTCTTCCGGGGAGGCCTTTCCGCCCGAAAAATCGCCGCCACCCGAGCGGGAGCGGCGGGCGGGTCGAAGCGAGCTGTCAGGTGCCGGGGACAGAGCCGCCCGCCTGAGCCGCGAAGGCGCCCGAGTTGCCTTTCCCCCGGCGCTTCCCTTTCGTCGCTCAGGCCTTGCGGGGGCGGAGGAAGCCGAAGAAAGCGCCCATGAGGCCGCCGATGATGTGGGCGAACTCGCTGACCTGGTTCGAGGCGAAGGAATTGAGCACCTCGCGGCCGAGGAAGAGGACCATGACGAGGAGGAAAGTGACCGGTATCTCGCCCTTGCCGAAGTTGGTGAAGCTGGCGAGGAGGATCATCATGAAGACGATGCCGGACGCGCCCATGAGCGAGCTGGGGAAGAGAAGCGCGTTGAGGATGCCGGTGGCCAGGGCCGTGACGCCGCCCATGAGCAGCATGAGGGGCGAGCCGTAGACGGCCTCGAGGATGGGGCCGAGCAGCAGGATCATCATGAAGTTCGAGAGGAAGTGCTCGAGGCCGGCGTGGCCCGCGATGTGCGAAACGAGGCGCAGCCAGTCGAGCGGGTTGCCGGCCCGGAAGGTGCCGCGCGCGGGTGCGCTGAAGAGGCTCTCCGCGAGGCCCGGGAAGGCGACGGAGTCGAGCGCGAGGACGAGGCCCGACACGAGCGTGAACGTGAGCACCGCCGGCGCGTTGTACTTGATCTTCATCCTGCTTCCTTACATGCAGAACCACGGAGGCACTGAGACACGGAGGCCGGATGGATTCGAGAAAACGAGGCTTCTGATCAAGCCCTCGCCTTTCTTCTCCCTCCATCTTCCCTCCCTTGCTCCGTGCCTCCGTGGTTCTCCTAAATATCCAAGGTTACGGAGACGGGGCAGTGGTCGCTGCCCTGGACCTGGTCGAGGATGGCGGCCGCCTTGACCTTGGGCGCGAGGCCGGAATCGACGCAGTGGTAGTCGATCCTCCACCCGACGTTCTTCTCGCGGGCGCGCATGCGGTAGCTCCACCAGGAGTACTTTTCGGGCGAGGGGTCGAACATGCGGAAGGTGTCGACGTAGCCTGAGGCGATGAAGGAGTCCATCCAGGCGCGCTCCTCGGGCAGGTAGCCGGGGTTGCCCTCGTTCTCCTTCGGGCGCGCGAGGTCGATGCTCTTGTGGGCGATGTTGAAGTCGCCGCAGACGAGGACGCGGCGGCCCTTCGCGACGAGGCCGTCGAGCGTTTCCTTCATGGCCGCGCAGTAGCCGAGCTTGTACGGGAGGCGGGCGCCCGCGTCCTGCGAATTGGGGAAGTAGGCAGAGACGAGCGTGAAGCCGCCGAAGTCTGCCACGAGGGTGCGGCCCTCGTCGTCGAATTCCGGCACCCCCATGAAGGAGACCGAGCGGGGTTCCTCTCGCGACCAGATGGCGACGCCCGAATAGCCGCGCTTCTTCGCGCTGGCCCAGTAGGCGCGGTACGGGCGGCCGTCGGAGTCGACCGGCGCGAGCAGCTCCTTGGGGAGCTGGTCCGGGTCGGCCTTGGTCTCCTGCAGGCAGAGGATGTCGGGGCGCTCGGTGTCGAGCCAGCCGAGCAGTCCCTTGGAATGCGCGGAGCGCACGCCGTTCACGTTCCACGAGATCAGCCTGGTCATGCCTTCATTCCTTCCGGTTTTACCGCGGAACCGTCGGCGCAGGGCGGCCGCGCGGGGGATCAGGGTCCTTCCGTCACCTCGAGCTGGACCGAGAGTACGATGTCGTAGCTCCGCCCCTTCACCGCGGTGAAGCGGCGGGTGACGGTGTAGTCGCCGAGCCGGCAGACGAGGGTATGCTCCCCGGCCTCGATTTCGAGGCGCGGATTCGCGACGTGGTCCCAGGGGAGTCCGTCGAGTTCGACGCGCGCGAGGTCGGGAGCCTGGACGCGGAGCACGGGGGCGGTGCCCACAAGCTCGAGCGCGAGCTCGATGATGCGGCCGGCTTCGACGGTGACCGTCCGGTGCTCGTCGCGGAAGCCGGGTACCGAGACCTGCACCGAGCGGACTCCCTTCTTGAGGACAACGAGTCCGCCCCTGAGCTCTGCCTTCTTGCCGTCGACGAAGACTTCCGGCGTCGCGGAGGGTGTTCCGCCTTCGGCGTTGCGGAGCGCGAGCTCGATGCCTCCCTCGTCGGTGAAGAGGGGACGGACGCGGAGGCGGAATACGGCTTTCTCGAGCTCGGCCGAAACGCCCTTGCCGGCCGCCTGCAGGTGGAACAGCAGGGGATACCGGTCGGCGGCGATGAGCTCTGGTATGACGAGGGCATACGGTCCGCTGCGCAGGGTGTGGCGCGCGATGGCGGGCACCTGGACGACGAGGGAGACGCGCGCCGGCAGGGGCTGCGTGGCCACGTGGACGGCACGGTAGTCGAAAACGTCCTTCGAGGGTTCAGGCGCGAGGGAGCGCCAGACCGACCAGAGCATGGAGGATGAGGCGGCCATGGCAGGAGGCGGGATGCGCAGCTCGAATTCGACGCCCTGGACGAAGGGGTTGGGTTCGTCGAAGGTGACGGCTATGGAATCGCCGAGGATGCACTCCACCCAGGCGCCTTCCTCTGCGAGCCCGGAAAGCTCGATGACGGCGGCCACGGGGACGCGGATACGCTCCTGCGCGGCGGCGGGCAGGGAAAGGGCGAGGAGTGATGCCGCTAACAGGGTCGTGCGTACGTTCATCATGGTTTCCGGGGCAGGACCGGCAGGGGATCGCGCGCTGCGCCCCTGACACGGACCTCGAAATGGAGGTGCGGCCCGGTGGACTGGCCCGTGCTGCCGACCTCTCCGATGATAGTACCGGATGCGACGAGGTCGTGCAATGCCGCGACCCTCTTCGAGAGGTGGCCATAGAGGGTGGACCAGCCGCCCTCGTGCTCGATGACAAGGTGCTCGCCGTAGACCGGGTCGAAACCGGCCACCGTCACCGTGCCCGCCCGCGCGGCGTAGACCGGGGTGCCCGACGGCGCGGCCAGGTCGATGCCGGCATGCATCGCGGGCTTTCCGGTGAAGGGGCTGGGGCGCGAGCCGAAGGCGCTCGTCAGGCGGCCCTTGGGCAGCGGGAAGCGGAACTGGATGTTGAGGAAGAAGGCCCGCTCGGTCGGGTTGAAGCGGGAACCGGGGAGGAAGCGGAAACGCGCCGTGCCGGCGGGCAGGGCCAGCTCGACTGGATAGCCAGCGCCGGGTTCCTCGACGCGGCCCGCGGCGACAAGGTGCTCGAGGTCGTTGGCGGGACTGTCCGCGACGAATATGCCCGCCACCGAGGGGATGAGGACGAGGCGCCCGGCGGGTATGGCCTGCTGGCCGGCGAGGCGGTTGGCCGTGACGAGGGTCTCGTAGGGCAGGTCGAGCCGGGCAGCGAGCGAAAAGACGTCGGTCGGCG
>JAKLEE010000212.1 GCA_022703215.1 Spirochaetota bacterium
GCGCGGGGTCCCCGCCGGAGCCGGGCGGCACCCCGTCGCCCGAGGCGGCTGCGTCCCCGGCGAAGCGCGCCGCGCGCGCGGCCTTTGCGCCGCGCCTGGCGGCCTTGCGAAGCTCGTCGAGGGCGGCCCGGCGCGCCACCGCGGCCATGAAGGTGGCGACGGCGGAATCGCCCCGGAAGCGGGCGAGCGCGCCCACGAGGCGGACGCAGGCTTCCTGGACGGCGTCGTCCACCAGGAGCGGATCGCGGCGGGCCGCCGCGCCGAGCGCGACGAAGGCCGCGCGGCGGAGCAGGCCTTCGTGCCGCCCGACAAGGCGCGCGAACGCCCTGGCGTCGCGCCCCTCCGCCCAGGCGGCCGCGAGCGCGGCGTCGTCGGGGTCCGCTGCCGCCGCTTCTTCGCGCACTACTGGATGAGCCTCAGCACCCCGGCGAGCACCTTGAGCTTTTCCGCGTCGCCCACGCGCTCGGCCAGCTCGCGCAGGTCGCCCGCCTTCGAGATGGCCGCCATGCCCCGCGCCAGGCGGTTCAGGATGCCCCAGCGCTCGGTACCGAGCAGGGCGCGGATGGCCAGGCCCCGCTCGATCTGGACCATGCGGATGCGGTACTCGGCCTCGAGGCTGGCGCGCACGGTCTTCTCGACCGCGGCCCGGTCCGGCTCGTCATCGAGGAGGATCCGCGCCAGGCGGGCCTGCAGTTCGCGGATTTCCGCGCGCGCGCGCTCGAGCTCCTTGGCGCCCTTCCCCGAGAGCTCCACGATGCGCTCGGCCTCCCCGTCGCTGAGCGCGAGCAGGCGGAAATCGCGGCGCGCCTCGGCGACACCGTAATCGGAGTCCCGGTACTGCGCCGGCACGGCGGCAGGTCCCGGCCCCTGGGCCGCGAGCAGGGCCGGCGCCGCGAGCAGCGCGGCGGCGACCATCATTCCCTTCATATTCTTTCCGTTCACATTCATGCCGTTCATCCTCCGCCCATTGGTCGCCGCGGACGCGACCCGGGTTCCCGCAAAAAGCGCGCATCCCCCTCGCATTGTAGCGCGACGGCGGCGCGTCTGGAAATTCACGGTCCACTTGTGCCATACTCGCCGGAACCGCCTCCCGACCGGGGACGCGGCCCACACAGCCGGAGGAAGCATCGTGTTCAAGAGCGTGGACCCCAAGGTGAATTTCCCGCAGATGGAAGAGGCCCTCGTCGAGTTCTGGGAGCGCGGGCGCATCTTCAAGCGGAGCATCGAGCAGCGCGAGGGCAAGGACGAGTTCGTCTTCTACGACGGCCCCCCCTTCGCCACGGGCCTGCCCCACTTCGGCCACTTCGTCCCCGGCACCATCAAGGACATCGTCCCGCGCTACAAGGCCATGAAGGGCTACAAGGTCGAGCGCCGCTTCGGCTGGGACTGCCACGGCCTCCCGGTCGAGTACGAGATGGAGAAGGAGCTCGGCATCTCCGGCAAGCGCCAGATCGAGGACTTCGGCGTCGCGAAGTTCAACGAGTCCTGCCGCTCCATCGTGCTGCGCTACACCAAGGAGTGGCGGCGCATCATGACCCGCGCCGGCCGCTGGGTCGACTTCGACAACGACTACAAGACCATGGACCCCGACTACATGGAGTCCATCTGGTGGGTGGTCAAGGCGCTCTGGGACAAGGGCCTGGTGTACGAGGGCCACTACATCCTGCCCTATTGCCCGCGCTGCTCGACGGTGCTGTCGAACCACGAGCTCCAGCTCGGCGGCTACCGCGACGTCCACGACCCCGCCATCACGGTGCGCTTCAAGGTGAAGGCTGCGCCGGACAAGTTCCCGCTCGCGGACCTGGCCGACGGGCACACCTGGGTGCTCGCGTGGACCACCACGCCCTGGACCCTGCCCTCCAACCTCGGCCTGACCGTCGGCCCCGACATCGACTACGTCCTCGTCAAGGATGGCACGGACCGCTACTTCCTCGCGGAGTCGCGACTCGGCGCGTACTACAAGGAAACCGACAAGCTCGAGTTCGCCTGGAAGGGCAAGGGCTCCGAGCTATCGATGCTCGAGTACGAGCCGCTGTTCGACTTCTTCGCCGACGCCCGCGAACAGGGCGCCTTCCGCGTCCGGACCGGCGACTTCGTCACCACCGAGGACGGCACCGGCGTCGTGCACACCGCGCCCGGCTTCGGCGAGGACGACTACCGCGCGCTCAAGGACACGGGCATCCCCGTCATCGCGCCGCTCGACGGCGAGTGCCAGTTCACCGACGAGGTGCCCGACTGGAAGGGCATGTTCGTCAAGGACGCCGACAAGCCGATCATGGAAAAGCTCAAGGCCGAAGGGAAGCTCGTCAAGCGCGAGCAGATCCTCCACGCCTACCCGCACTGCTGGCGCTGCGGCAGCCCCCTCATCTACCGCGCCATCTCGAGCTGGTTCGTCAAGATCGACCCCGTGAAGCCCATGATGCTCGACGCGAATTCGCGCGTGCGCTGGACGCCCGAGCACATCCGCGACGGCCGCTTCGGCAAGTGGCTCGAGAACGCGCGCGACTGGGCCATCAGCCGCAACCGCTACTGGGGAAACCCGCTGCCCATCTGGAAGTGCGACTCCTGCGCGGAGACCGTGTGCGTCGGCAGCCGCGACGAGCTCGAGAAGCTCTCCGGGAAGCGCCCCGACGACCTCCACAAGCACTTCGTCGACGAGATTTCCTGGAAGTGTTCCTGCGGCGGGACGATGAAGCGCATTCCCGAGGTGCTCGACTGCTGGTTCGAGTCCGGGTCCATGCCCTACGCCCAGGGGCACTACCCCTTCGAGAACAAGAAGCACTTCGAGGAGCACTTCCCCTCCGACTTCATCTGCGAGGGCCTCGACCAGACCCGCGGCTGGTTCTACACGCTGACCATCCTGGCGGCGGCCCTCTTCGACCGGCCGGCCTTCAAGGCCTGCGTGGTCAACGGCCTCGTGCTGGCCGCCGACGGCAAGAAGATGTCGAAGAGCCTCCGCAACTACACCGACCCCATGGTCGTCATGAACGAGTTCGGCGCCGACGCGCTCAGGCTCTTCCTCATGCGCTCCGCCGTGACGCGCGCCGACGACCTCTGCTATTCCGACGAGGGCGTGCGCGAGGTGCTGAAAGGCATCATCCTGCCCGTCTGGAACGCGTACAGCTTCTTCGTCACCTACGCCAACCTCGACAGGGCCGAACCCGGCCAGGCGCCGACCGACGCTGCCAACCCGCTCGACCGCTGGATACTCTCCACCTGCGAGGCCATGGTCAAGGCGACGGGCGACGCGCTCGAAGCCTACGACATGCAGGCGGCCATCGAGCCCATCGTCGACTTCATCGACGCGCTCAACAACTGGTACATCCGCCGCTCGCGCCGCCGCTTCTGGAAATCGGAAAGCGACGCCGACAAGGCCGAGGCCTATGCCACCCTGTACCGTGTGCTCCGCCGCCTGGCCGAGACCGCGGCGCCCATCATGCCCTTCCTCAGCGAGGAGATCTGGCGCAACCTGCGCCGCCCCGACGAGGCCGAATCCGTCCACCTCCGCGACTACCCCGATTACGACGCGCGCTACCGCGACGGGGAGCTCGAGGCCAAGATGGCGCTGGCCCGCAAGGCCGTGGCCATGGGCCGAGCGCTCCGCGCCCAGTACGAGATGAAGGCGCGCCAGCCGCTCGCGCGCGCGATCCTGGTCACCCGCGACGCGAAGGATCGCGCGGTGCTCCGCGAGATGGAGGAGCTCCTCCGCGACGAGCTCAACGTCAAGGAGCTCGCGTTCCGCGAGAACGAGGAGGACCTCGTCTCGTACTCGGTCAAGGCCAACTTCCGCACGCTCGGCAAGGAGCTCGGCAAGGACATGAAGGAGGCGGCAGCCCTGATCGAGAAGCTCGACCACCGCGCCGCCGCGACCTTGGTCGAAGGCGGGCGGCTCGAACTCACGGTGGCCGGCCGCCCCGTCGAGCTCGACCTTTCCAAGGTCGAGATCCGCAGGCAGGAAAAGGAAGGCCTCCACGTCCTCAACGAGGGCACCCTGACAGTCGGCCTCGACATCGAGATCACGCAGGAGCTGGTGGACGAGGGCTACGCGCGCGACCTGGTGCGAGGCCTGCAGAACCTCCGCAAGGAAGCCGGCCTCGAGGTCTCCGACCGCGTGCGGATCCGCCTCTCCGGCCCCGCCGCGCTCAAGGCCGCCTGGGAGCGCTTCGCCGAGTACATCGCCGGCGAGACCCTGGCCGTCGCCGTGGAATGGAAGGAAGGAAGCGGCATGACGGAGATCGAAGCCGGCGATCTCACCTGGCTGGCCGCCGTCGAAAAGGCCTGACCACCGAAGCCCAACCACGGAGGCACAGAGGCACGGAGGGAAGAGGGAGAAGCAAGAAGAATGGACACGGGAATTCCAGTTCCGGATCCTTTCTTCCTCCCTCCCTTCTCCCTATCTCCGTGTCTGCGCCTGTCGGCGCTTTCGGCGATGAATGGATCAAGGTGCCCGCCTTCGGCAGGCGACCTCATCCGTGGTTTCTTCCCTGCCATCGACTCGCTTGGCGGACATGGCGGCGGCTATTCGTTCAACCGTCTCCGCGCGAAGGCTCTCCGGGCCTTCGACGGCGCCGAAGCCCGCAAGGGGCTTCGTCGTCCATGACGCACCCGTCCGCGTCGCGGACGGGCCATCCCGTGGGCGCGCTTCCGTGCGCGCCTGCCTCGTCGGCGGGCGGCGATCCCACGGAACCTCTCCGCGGAGACCGACGCCACTCAGCG
>JAKLEE010000213.1 GCA_022703215.1 Spirochaetota bacterium
GCCAGCGCCGCGAGCGCGGCGAGCGGAGCCATGCCTACCAGCAGCGCCGCCATCGGCGGGCTCACCGCGAGCAGGATGCCGGCCGCCGCCGCGACCACGAGCAGGTTGGAGAGGAAGTCCACGACGAGGTTGATGACGTCGGAGAAGTCCTGCGTGTCGGTGGCGACGCGCGCGGCCACCTTGCCCGAGGCGTGCTCGTCGTAGAACGAGCGGTCGTGCGCGAGCGCGGCGCCCATCGCGTCGGAGCGGAGCGCGTACACCACGTCGCCGACGAACTTCGAGGAGAGGTATTGCCGGAGGTAGTTGCCGAGCCAGGAGAGGCCCTCGATGGCGATGAAGGCGGCCGCCACCGCCGCGAACACCGGGTACGAGCCCGTCGCGGCCACGAGGTCCACCGCCTTGAAGAGCAGCAGGTCGACCCCGGCCTCCGCGAAGCTCGCGAGCGCGATCGAGGCCGCGACGCCCGCGATGTGCTTCCGGTACGGACGGAAATAGGCGCCGATGCGCCGGACGAGCTGGCGGTCCGAATAGGCCCGGTCGTAGCTCTCGCTCTCGAGTCCGTCGAGGATGAAGCCCATGGCTCAAGCCGTCCTTTCGAAGAGCCGGCGGTAGGCCGGCACGGTTTCGTAGAGCTCCTCGTGGCGGCCCTGCGCGACGAGCTCGCCGCGGTCGAGCACGAGGATCCGGTCCGCCCGCCTGATCTGGGCCAGGCGGTGCGTGACGAGGAAGGTGGTGCGGCCCTTCCGCGCGCCGTCCATGGCCGCGCGGATCTCGTCCTCGGTGGCCGCGTCGATCGCGCTCGTGGCGTCGTCGAGGAGCAGCACGCGCGGATCCGCGAGCAGCGCCCGCGCGATGGCGACGCGCTGCTTCTGGCCGCCGGAGAGCGTGGTGCCGCGCTCGCCCACCACCTCGTCATAGCCCTTCGGCAGGGCCGACACGAAGCCGTGCGCCTGGGCCGCGCGGGCGGCCGCCTCAATCTCGGACGGAGACGCGTCCTCGCGGCCGAAGGCGATGTTGGCCGCGACCGGCCGCGAGAAGAGGAAGACGTCCTGCTCGATGACCGCGGTCTGCGAGCGCAGGGCCTCGAGGCTCCATTCGCGGGCGTCCACGCCGTCCACGAGCACCTGCCCCTCGTCCGGGTCGAAGATGCGGTTCACCAGGCGGAGCACCGAGGTCTTGCCCGAGCCCGTGCGCCCCACCACGGCGACCGTCTCGCCGGGCTCGACGACGAAGCTCAGGTTCCTGAGCACGCTCTCGCCGCCGTACGAGAAGCCGACGTCGCGGAATTCGATCCGCCCCTCGATGCGCCCCTGCCGTCCGCCGGGATTCTCGTCGATGCCCGACTCGTCGTTCATGGTCGCGAGCACGCGCCGCGCGCTCGCGAGCCCCATCTGGAGGAGCTGGAAGGTGAAGACCGACATGAAGGTGGCGAAGCGGAAGCCGTTCCACAGGAGCATGGCCGAGACGACTGCGCCGAGGTCGGGCAGGAGGCCCCGCTTCCAGAGCGAGAGCGCGTGGAGGAAGCCCAGACCCCACGCGACGGCGAAGGCGAGGAGCGGCCAGTAGCGCGCCTGTACCATGGCCTGCCGCACGTACAGGTCGCGGACCCTCCACGCCGTTTCGAGGAAGCCCGCCTTCTCGGACGCCTCCGCGACGTTCGACTTGACCACCTCGATGCCCTCGATGGCGTCCTCGAGCTTCGCGTTCATGGCCCCGAACGACTCGCGCTGGGCGTCCGCGATCGGCTCGAGCCTGCGGGCGTAGTCGGCCAGGGTCAGCGCCAGAGCGAGCGAGAAGAGCGCCGGCACGAGGAGCAGGCGCGGCGAGATGGCCGCGATGTAGATGAGGGGGACGAACATGGTCAGGGCCGCGTCCATGATGAAGAGGACGCCCGGGCTGAACATCAGGTTGAGGAAGTGCACGTCGTTCGTGGCGCGGGCCATGAGGTCGCCGATCTTGTTGCGCGCGTGCCAGGTGGCGCTCTTGCCGAGGAGGGACGCGTAGAGCTCGGCGCGCGCGTCCCGCTCGAGCCGCTGGGCGAGGAACTCGAACGAGAGGTTGCGGCCTATCCCGGACACGCCTTGCACGAAGGCCGCGACCGCGAGCGCGACGGCGGCCGGCAGCACGGCCCGGCCCAGCTGGTCCGCGCTCGCGCCGCGGGAGGCGGCCTCGGCCACCGCGCCGAAGCCGCGGCCGACGAAGACCTGGAGGGCCGAGAACGCGACGTTGTTGAGCACCGAGAGCGCGAGGGCCGCGGCAGGCAGCCACGCGTAGCGGGCGACCTTGGACACTATCCAGCGGATCGGCCCCCGGCGGTCGCTCGGCCGCCCGTCCTCCGCCCTGAATTCGGTCTTTTCCATAAATGCGCAGCCCTCCCGGGGCCATCGGACGAAGCTAGCGCCGGCTCAGGCGCCATGGCAAGGCGCGGCGCCGGAATACCGCCGCATCCCGCGCGCGTTTCCGCGTTGCCTGTTTCATCCGGACCGCGCTACACTCCTCGCCGTCCCTCGGCTACGCTACCATCCACCGGAACAAGGAGCGCCAAGCATGTGCGGCGTCGTTTCCCTCTGCTACAAGGACGAGAAGACCGGCCTCGGCTTCGAGGCTTCGGAGCTGCTCAAGCGGCTCGAGTACCGCGGCTACGATTCCACGGGCGCCTCGTTCATCGGCGCCGACAAGAACATCGTCCTGCTCAAGAAGGTGGGCGCGCCGAGCGTCGTCACCAAGGAGCTCGGCATGCCCGGCCGCTCGGGCCAGCGCTTCATCGGCCAGGTCCGCTGGGCCACCTACGGCGCGGTGGACGAGCGCAATTCGCAACCGCACGAGGTGGACTGCAAGATCCACATGGTCGGCGCCCACAACGGCAACATCTCCAACACCGACACGCTCCATGCCGAGCTCGAAGCCCAAGGCCACCGCCTGAAGAGCGAGAACGACGGCGAAATCGTGGTGCACCTGGTGGAGGACGGCATAGCCGCCAACCGCGCGGATCCGGCGCCGGTCGTGGCGGCCGGGCGGCGCGCGCTCGCGGCGGCCGGGCTCGAAGGCGCTCCCGTACCCGACGCGGTGCTGCTCATGGTCGACGCCGCCCGCAAGGCGGAGTCCCGCGCGGACGGCTCCTACGCGGCCTGCGTCGCGGACCCGGAAGTGCCGGGCTGCGTCGCCATCAAGTCCGGGTCCTCGCTCTACGCGGGCATCGGGACGGACTCCAACGGCCCCTTCGTGGTGGTGTCGAGCGACCTGACCTCGGTCCTTTCCAAGACTCGCTCCCTGATCCCCCTCGCCGAGGGCGAGGGCCTGTGGTACACGCACGACGACTACGTCGTCTTCAGCCTCGGCGGCGAGCTCCGCTTCTCGAAGCCGCGACCGAAGCGCTCGAAGCTCGACGTCAAGGAGACGGCGCTCGACCCGAAATACTCCTATTTCATGGAGCAGGAAATCTCCTCCACGCCCGCCAACGTCGAGCGGATCCGCCGTTACTACACTCGCGACCCGGAGGCCGACGCGCTCGAGGCGGCCTTCGAGGACAAGCGCGACATCGCGAAGGAGGCGGCGGACCGCGTGCTCGTCCTCTCCGACGAGGAATCCGCAGCGAAGCTCGCCGCCGGAGTCGACGCGGTGTTCGGCGACGCGCCCTGGCGCGAGCTCGCCTCGCACGTGCGCGAGCGCGGCATCCGCGTCCCGGGCGAGCCCGTGTCCGACGACAAGGCCTTCCTGGCGGAACTCGAGAAAGCCACTCCCGCGCGCCGCGCCGACCTGGCCCTGCTCGACTCGGTCCTGGTCTGGCGGAAGCGCCGCGCGGTGCTGCGCCGCCTCGGCGAGCTCCGAGAAGCCGTCCGCGAGACCGCGAACTCCGGCGGCCGCGTCTACCTCGTGGCCTCGGGCACCTCGTTCCACGCCGCCCTGACCGCGGCCTACTTCTTCGACCACCTCGCGCTCATCCCCGTCTATCCCTGCAACCCCGGCCAGTTCCGCTCGATGTACCTCGGCACCCTCTCCGACCGCGACCTCGTGGTGGCCATCACCCAGTCCGGCGAGACGAAGGACCTGGTGGACATCCTGCAGGACGCCCGGGAAAAGGCCCCGCGGGTCAGGCGCGCCTCGCTCGTCAACAACGAGAACTCGCGCATTCCCCAGGAGCTCTCCGACTTCTACCTGCCCATACTCTGCGGCCCGGAGATCGCGGTCGCGGCCACCAAGAGCTTCACGAGCCAGGCGCTCATCCTCTGGCTCGTTGCCGCCGGTTTCCGCGCGGGCGAAGGCGAGCTGCGCGAAAAGCTCGCGCGCGCGGAGCGCCTGGTCGAGGACACCATCGCGCACACCCTGCCCGCGGTCGAGGAGGCCGCGCGCCGCCTCGCCTTCGAGGCCTCGATCCACGTGCTCGGCACGGGCCTCTTCGGTCTCGCGCGCGAAGGCGCCCTCAAGGTCCGCGAGGTGGTGCTCTGCCACGCCGAGGGCTACGACGCGGCCGAGTTCAAGCACGGGCCGAACACCATCCTCGGCAAGAACACCGTGCTCGGCCTCGCGCGCGCGGAGGCCCTGCTCGACTCGTACCGGAAGGCGATGGCGGCCGCCGCGCCCGATGAGCGCGAGCGCCTCGAAGCCCTGCCGTTCCTCTGCCATGTCTCTCCTCATCTGGGGCTCCGCCCCAGACCCCCGGCTTGCTGACGCGCGGCCCCATCTGGGGCTCCGCCCCAGACCCCCGGCTTGCTGAC
>JAKLEE010000214.1 GCA_022703215.1 Spirochaetota bacterium
ACGGCTCGGCCCCTCGCGCGACGTACAGCGAATTCGGGGTGCCGAGCTTCGCGAACACGGCGGCGGGATCGAGGCCGATGAGAGTCTCCGGGGCGGTTGCCGCGGCCGGAAGCGTAGCAGGCGACGCGGACGCAGCCGCCGACTGGGTCCACGCCCGAGGCGCCAGGGCGAGCGCGGCGAGGAGGGCGGGGAGTATGGCGGATCGGAGGCTGGGAGCTATCACGGTGCTACTGTAACCGGGGCGGCGAGCGCGGCGCAAGACCGGGCAAGGTTGAGAATCGCCGGCATTTCTGCGACAATGGCGGCAAGGAGAAGCAAGGTGGCAGCTCGTAACGGGAAGGAAAGCATCGACGGGGCGGCGGCCCGGGCCCGCCTCTCCGCCATTCTCGAAGGCATACGCGCGGCGGGCGACGCGGAGCGGCTCGATGAGGCGCGTTCCCTTTTCCGTTCTGCCGTGCCCCTGCACCTCAGGGCCTACGTCGCCGCGGCCATGCTGCTCGAAGCGCTCGACCGCGGCGAGCCGCGCGGACGGGGGGACGGCTCCGGGCGGGGTTCCCGCCGCGAGGAAGGCCGGAAGCGCGGCAAGGACGCGGCCGGCGCTCGGGAACCGCGCCAGGATGCCCCGAAGGCCAGGCAGGCGAAGGAAGCCCGGGACGAGCCGCGGCGGGAACCGAAGGCCGAGCGGCCCCCGCTCGAGGAGCTCCCCGAGGCGCGGATCAAGGAAGGCCGGCTTACAGGCGAAGGCGTCACCCTGTTCGTGGGGATGGGCCGCAGGCAGCGCATGAACGCGCGCTCCCTCTACCGCCTCCTGTCGGACCTGACGGAGCTCGGGGAGGACCAGGTCGGCGAGGTGCGGAGCCGCGACAACTACAGTTTCGTGGAAGTCGCGCCCGACGCGGTCGAGGCCGTCATTGCCGCGCTCGACGGCGCCGCCGTCCGGGGACGCAGGCTGACGGTCAGCCTGGCGCGCAAGCGGGACGAGCGCAATGCCGATTCCGGAACCGGGGCAGACGCGGAGGACGCGTCCGAGCGGCGGGTCGCTTTCATCGACGCGGATTCCGACGCGGCCGAGTATGAGGACGGGGACGGGTTCGAAGACGGGAGCGGGACTGAGGGCGGCGCGGAGACTGACCCGGACGGCGACCCGGACTGAGGGCTCTGAGGGAGGTGCCCGTTCCGGCGGGCCGCTAGCGGAGCAGCTCCCGGATGAGCGCCCAGGCCAGCGTCGCGTTGACTGCCAGGCCCGCGCAAAGGACCAGCGTGGCCGAGCCCTGGAGCAGGCCGGCCGCCCGTTCCCGGGCGGCCGCTTCGTCCGGCCTTTCCCGGAACCTGAGCACGTCGCGCCGCGCGCGCAGGACGCGTCCCGCGTTCCAGAGCCGTCGGTAGAGCATGAGCGCCGCCACTCCCGGCGGGGCCAGCGGCAACGCGGGCGCGTAGGCGATGGTCAGGGCGGCCGCAGCGACGAAGGACGGAGCCCGCCTGATCAGGGTCGATCCGGCGAGCACGCTCATCGAGACGAGCCCCGCCGCCATCCCGATCTGCGTCGCCGGATTCCAGTACTCGTTGCGGGCCCGCGCCGACCAGAGCGCGCGTTCGAGGGCGTGCTCGTCGTCGCCGTCGTGGATGAGCACGAGCCCCCCGGGCGCATCGGCGACCGAAAGCACGGGAACGCCCGCCTCGATGGTGACGGTGCCGTGCGCCAGTATACGGGTGCCCTCGAAGAGCGCGCCGAGTCGGGACCAGGGTAGCATGTCGAGCCGCTCGTCGGCGCGCTCGAGGAGCGAGGCCGCATCCGTCGAGTCCGGGGATTCCGGGGGCGGGCTCGAGAGCGGGTCGCCCTGCGGCAGCACGAGGACCCCGCCCGGTCCCGGTTCGACGATCAGGGTCGAATCGGCCGCGCGGACCCAGATGCGTCCCTCGCCCTGGAGCGCCTCGATGGCGCCTTCCACCCGGTAGCGGCCCAGCGTGCCCGAAAGCCCGGCCCCGCGCTCGAAGCGCCACTGTGGCGCGGACCGGGCGGCGAGTATGCGGGAGCGGACCGAGCGCCAGCTCGATCGGACCCGGAAAGCGCCCGCGAGCGGGACCGCGACGTAGAACAGCAGGGCGAGGCCGAGGGCCTCGAGTATGGGAGTCAGCACCCCGCTTCCCCCGCTTGACCCAAGGGCGGTCGCCCGGCACGATACGGGACCATGATCATGAGCCTGAGTGTAGGCCCCCTCGGGGTCGACGTCTACCTTTGGCAGTGCGCCCCCGGCCGCTGCGTCGTCGTCGATCCGGGCGCCGAACCTGCGCGGATACTCGGCGCCCTCGACCGCGAAGGGCTCGAACCCGCCCTCATCGCGCTGACCCACGGCCATCTCGACCACACCGCGGCCCTTCCCGCCCTGCTGGACGCCCTCCGAGCGCGTGGCATCCGGCCGCCCGTGGCCATCCATCGCGCGGATGCCCGCTACCTCGGTCCCGAGGGGGAGGAGACGAACCGGCGCATCTTCGCGGATATCGGCGGACGCGGCTATTTCGAGCGCTTCAAGGTCGGGTTGCCGAGTGCCGACGTCCTCCTCGAGGACGGGGACCTCTTGCCGGGCACGCGCTTCCGCGTCATCCACACGCCGGGGCACAGCTCCGGCTCGTCCTGCTATTACGACGAGGCGGAAGGCGTTCTCGTCGCCGGCGACACCCTGTTCCGCCGCGGCATAGGCCGCACCGATACCTTCGACGGAGACCCGGAGCTCATCGCCCGCTCGATCCGGGAACGCCTGTTCACGCTGCCGCGCGAGACGCGTGTGTATCCGGGGCACGGTCCGGCGACCTCGATCGGGGCGGAGCTCGGCGCGCTCGATTGAACAGGAGCGCGTTTTCGGGCGATACTCCGCCCATGAATTCCCGCAAGATTCGCGTCACGCTCCTGCTCTTCGTCGCGTTAGTCGCGAGCCTTCCCATGTCCGCCTGCGCCGCCTCGCGGCCCCCGGCCGAGCCGCGCCGCCGCACCGAGCTCCAGCTCGGGACGGTCTGCACCATAACCTTCATGGACGGCGGCGACGAGGCCGCCTTCGACGCGGTCTTCGCCCGGCTCGCCGAGATCCACGCGCGCATGAGCGCCCAGGAGCCCGGCTCGGAACTGAGCCGCATCGCCGACGCGGCCGGCAAGTCGCCGGTCGCCGTCTCGCCGGACACCTTCGCCGTGATCGAGCAGGCCCTGCGCTACGCCGAGCTTTCGGGCGGCGCCTTCGATCCCACGATCGGCCCGCTGGTCCGGCTCTGGGACATCGGCGGCGACGGAGAGCGCATTCCTTCCGCACCGGAGATCGAGGCGGCGCTCGCGCTGGCCGACCGGAAATCCGTGATCCTCGACAAGGCGAAGGGCACCGTGTTCCTCGCGAAGGCGGGCATGCGCCTCGACCTCGGCGCCATCGCCAAGGGCTACGCCGCCGACGAAGCCGCGCGCATCATGCTGGAGCGCGGCGTGCGCGCGGGCATCGTGGACCTGGGCGGGAACATCATGACGGTGGGCCGCAAGCCGGACGGCACCCCGTGGCGCGTCGGCGTGCAGAACCCCTTCTCCGACCGCGGTGAGTACCTCGGCATCGTGGCCAGCGAGGCGAAGACCGTGGTGACGAGCGGCGTCTACGAACGTTTCTTCGAGGAAGGCGGCAGGCGCTACCACCACATACTCTCGACCGTCGGCGGCTACCCGGTCGAGAACGGGCTGTGGGCGGTGTCGATCATCGCCGACCGCTCCATCGACGCGGACGGGCTCTCGACCAGCGTCTTCGCGCTCGGCCTCGAAAAGGGCCGCGCGCTCGTGGAATCACTGGCCGGCATCGAGGCGGTCTTCATCGACGCGGACAAGAAGATCTACCTCAGCTCGGGCGCCTCGAAGCTGTTCACGCTGACTGACGGGGCCTTCACTCTGGCCGATTGATCGCTATGACCGGATGCGGGTCGGGAAGGCCAGGCCCCAGAAGCTCCCTCCCCCGAATTCGAATTCGTCGATGAGCTCGAGGCCGGCCTTCGCGGTGTGGGCGCGGAACGAGCGCGGGTTCGCCTTGTTGATGAAGGTCGCCCCGACCGCGTAGCGCCCGGCCATGCCCGCGCGGGCGGCCTCGAAGAGGGGAAGGAACACGCCCTTCCCCCGTTCCTCGCGCGCGACGCAGATCGGTCCGTACTGGTACGAATTTTCCCGGTCGATCCGGACGCCGGCGAAATCGATGCCTTCGAAGCGCCCGATCATCAGGTCGAACATCGGCCGGCCGGCCCAGTAATCCCAGCCCGCCGCCATGGCGTAGCCGGCCACGGCCCCGTCGCGCACCGCGACGAAGAGACCGCCCGCCGCGACGAGCTCGCGGAGCTGCCCGGGGGTGAAGGGCGTGGTGACGAAGCCGTCCTTCCGCTCCTCCTCGCCCAGGTTCGTGACGAGGGTCAGCTCCTGCAGGCGGAGTACGCCGGGGAGGTCGGCTTCCGCGCCGGTCCTGAATTCCACGGCGCGCGCCCTCAGTTTCCCGCGGGCGCGGCTTCCTCGGAATGCCGTGCCGCGAGGCGCGCCCGCACGAAGAGCTCCGGGGCGCCGTACGAGACCCAGGCGCCGACGAGCGCGTAGCGGAGGAAGCGCCAGAGCGCGTAGCTCGAAGAGCCTTCGCCGGGCAGGATCAGCTTGCCGCCGACGTAGATGGCGGCGAGTCCCGCCGCGCCGAGCAGCAGGCGGAGCAG
>JAKLEE010000215.1 GCA_022703215.1 Spirochaetota bacterium
CTCTGGCGGCCTTCCCTGTTCACGGTCCCCGGTAGCGCCCATCAGGCCTCCCTAAAAAAAAAGGACCGCCGTCGGCGATCCTTCGATGTACGCTGTTCCGGTTCCCCGCGGCGGCCGGCGTCGGCGCCGCGGAAACCCGATATTATTTCTTGTTGGCGAGCGTGGCCTTGCAGATCTTGCAGATCTTGACCTTCTTGCCGTCGATCTCCTGCTCGTACAGGACCTTCACGCCTTCGTGATTGCAGACGGGGCAGGTGCCTCGGCCGTGGTTGGCGAGTTCCTTGATCCCCTTACCGCGATGGGCTTTGGACATTTCCGCCTCCCCTACTCGGCCTTGGGCTCGGCCTTGGGCTTCGCGGGCGCCTTGGCCTTCTTCTCAGGCGCCGGCTTCTTAGGCGTGGCGACCTTCTTCTCGACGGCCGGCTTCTTCGCCTCGGCTGCCTTCTTCGCGACCGGCTTCTTCTCCGCGGCGGGCTTCTCGGCCTTCGCGGGCTTGTCGCCCTTCTTCGCCTTCTTTTCCGTGTCGAGCTTGTAGTCCACCAGCTCGAGCACGACCATGTCGGCGGCATCCTGCTTGCGGAAACCGATCTTGAGGATGCGGGTATAACCGCCGGTCCGCTCCTTGAAGCGGGGCGCGATGTCCTTGAACAGCTTCGCCAGGATCGCCTCGTCGCGGATCTTGCGCTCCACGAGGCGGCGGTTGTGGACCGTGTCCTCCTTGGCGCGGGTGATCAGCTTCTCGGCGTTCCTGCGGACCTCGATGGCCTTCGCCTTGGTCGTGACGATACGCTCGTGCTTGAAGAGCACCGTCATCATGTTCTTGATGAGCGCCTTGCGGTGGGCCGAAACCCGGTTCAGCTTGTTGTAGCCGATCTTATGGTTCATTGGGCTCTTCCTTCTGCATGGAGAGTATCAGGTGGCTCCGGAGCGGACCGTAGTCGCTCATTCCGAGCTCGAGATTCCACTCCTTGAGCTTGTCCTTGATCTCCTGGAGCGACTTCTTCCCGAAATTCCGGGTCTTGGCGATGTCGTCCTCGGTCTTCTTGGTCAGGTCGCCGATCGTCTTGATGTTCGCGTTCTTGAGGCAGTTCGACGAGCGGACGGAGAGCTCCAGCTCCTCCACCGGGGTGCCGAGGATCTGCCTGATGCGCTCCTCGACCTCGTCGTTCTCCTCGTCGCCCGCGCCCTCGCCCTCGTCGAAGTTGACGAAGATCGAGAAGTGGTCCTTGGCGATCTTGGCGCTTTCCGCCAGGGCGTCCTCGGGCCGCACGGTTCCGTCCGTCCAGATCTCGAGCACGAGCTTGTCGTAGTCCGAGCGCTGGCCGACGCGGGTCGGTTCGACCGCGTACTTGACCTTCCTGACCGGGGAGAAGATGGCGTCCATCGGGATGGTCCCGACGATCTCCACATACTTCTCGTTGACCTCGGAGGGGACGTAACCCCTGCCGAGGTCCACCTGCACCTCGAGGTCCAGCTTGACGCCGTCCATCAGGGTGCCGATCCGGAGCTCGGGATTGAGCACCTCGAGCTCGGTGCCGCGCGCGAACGCGGCCCCGGAGAGCTCGGCGGGACCGGCGAGCTCGAAGAGGAAGGTCGCCTGCTCCTGGTCCTCGGGGAGCCTGAGCCTGAGCTGCTTCAGGTTGTTGACGAATTCGATGGTGTCGTCGACAAGGCCCGGAATGGTCTCGAATTCGCTCGAGACCACGTGCTGGGCGCCGTCGGCGTCGTTCCGGGTAATCCGGACCGCCGTTATCGCGTAGCCCTGGATCGAGGAGAGGAGTATGCGGCGCAGGGTGTTCCCGATAGTGGTACCGTACCCGGGCTCGAAGGGATAGGCGACGAACTTGCCGTACGTGGCCGAGCTCTCGCTGGTCTCGTACGTGATTCCCTTCGGCCTCTTGAATCCCTTGAGGAGGTTCTTACGCGCCATGCTCGCTCCTTACTTCGAATAGAGCTCGACCACGAGCTGCTCGCGGATATCGGCCATGTCGGTGATATCCTGGCGCTGGGGGACGGCGTTGAAGGTGCCCTTGAGCCCGTCGGGGTCGACGGAGAGCCAGGGCATGACGCCGCTCTTCCCGAACTCCTGCAGGGCCTGCTTGACGAGCTCGAGCTTCTGCGAGGTCGGGTGGATGGCCACCACGTCGGTCGGCTTCACGATGAAGGAGGCGACGTTGACGCGCTTGCCGTTGACGGTGACGTGGCCGTGCAGCACGAGCTGGCGGGCCTGGGCGCGCGAGCTCGAGAAGCGGAGGCGGTACACCACGGTGTCGAGGCGGCTCTCGAGCAGGCCGAGGAGGTTCTCGCCGGTCTTGCCGGGCATACGGAGCGCCTTCTCGAAGGTCAGGCGGAACTGCTTCTCGAGCAGGCCGTAGGTCCTCTTGAGCCGCTGCTTCTCGCGGAGCTGGACGGCGTATTCGGACTGCTTGCCGGCGCGGGCCTTCGGGTTCTTGCCCGGGGCGGGGCGCTTGCGGTTGATCGGGCACTTGTCGCTCTTGCAGCGGTCGCCCTTGAGGAACATCTTCTTGCCTTCGGTGCGGCAAAGCCGGCAGACCGGGCCGATATAACGAGCCATGCGTTTCTCCTGCCTTAGATGCGCCGCGCCTTGGGCGGGCGGCAGCCGTTGTGCGGGATCGGCGTCACGTCGTTGATGCTCTTGACCTTGAGGCCGAGCGCGCCGAGCTGGCGGATGGCCGACTCGCGGCCGATACCGGGGCCCTTGACGTAGACGTGCACTTCGCGGAGCCCCACGTTGAGGGCCTTCTGGACGGCCGTCTCGGTGACGCTCTGCGCGGCGAAGGGGGTGGACTTCTTCGCGCCGCGGAAGCCGAGGCCGCCGGAGGACGCCCAGGAGATCGCGTTCCCGTTCAGGTCGGTGACGGTGATGATCGTATTGTTGAAGGTGGCCTGGATGAAGACCTTGCCCTCGTATACGCTCTTCTTCTCTTTCTTCTTCTTGGTCTTGGTGGTTGCCATTCAGGATCCTCCCTAGGCCTTCTTCTTGTTGGCCACGGTCTTCTTCTTGCCCTTGCGGGTGCGCGCGTTGGTCCGCGTCCGCTGGCCGTTGACCGGGAGGCCCCTGCGATGGCGCAGGCCGCGGTAGCAGCCGATGTCCATCAGGCGCTTGATGTTGAGAGCGGTCTCCGTGCGGAGGCGGCCCTCGACCTTGTACTCGTTCTCGATCACCTTGCGGAGCTCGTTGACCTCTTCGTTGGAGAGGTCGCCGATCTTCTTGGCGGGATCGATCTTGGTGGAATCGCAGATCTTGCGGGCGCTCGTCCGGCCGATGCCGAAGATGTAGGTGAGCGCGATCTCAACGTGCTTGTTCGGGAGGTCAACTCCCGCTATGCGTGCCATGCGGTTATCTCCCTCAACCCTGCTTCTGCTTGTGCTTCGGGTTCTCGCACACGATGCGTACGATGCCCCTCCGCTTGATGACCTTGCACTTATCGCAAATGGTCTTGACGCTGGTCCTGACCTTCATTGACTTCCTCCGCGCTTCGTAAAGCGCATTTGTACCACGTTTTACGAGCGCTCGTCTACAGGTTCCGGGAGCGGATGTGGCCCTTGCGGACCAGGCCTTCGGAGTGGTGCATCTTAAGCTGGGCCTCGACCTGGCTCATGACGTCGAGGTCGACGCCGACGAGGATCAGGAGCGAGGTGCCGCCCAGCAGGTACGAGAGCTCGGCCGGGAAGTTGAACATGCGCTGGACCACCGTCGGGATGAGGGCGATCAGCGCCAGGTACAGCGAACCCGGCAGGATGATCCTGTTGAGGATCTTCGTGAGGTACTCTTCCATCTTCTCCGAGCGGATGCCCGGTATCGAGCCGCCGTTCTCGCGGATGTTCCGCGAAATCTCCTGCGGGTTCAGCGAAACCTGCGTGTAGAAGTAGGCGAAGAAGACGATCAGGAGGACGTAGAAGACCCAGTACCAGACCTTGCCCGGATCCATGAAGGCCGCGAAGTCGCTGAGCCACTTCACGTTCGGGCCGAGGCCCGAGGCGATCTGGATCGGGAAGGAGAGCAGGGACGAGGCGAAGATGACCGGGATGACGCCGGAGGGGTTGATCTTGAAGGGGATGTAGGTGTTCTGGCCGCCGTACATCTTCCTGCCGACCACGCGCTTGGCGTAGGTGACCGGGATCTTCCTCTGGCCCTGCTGCTCGTAGACGACCAGCGCGATCACGAGGCCGAACATGAGCAGGACGACGATCGCGAACACCGGGTTCAGCTCCTCGGAGCGGATCTTCTGCCAGAGGGCGAAGAGTCCGTTCGGGAGCCGGGCCACGATGCCCGAGAAGATGATGAGGGAAACGCCGTTGCCGATGCCGCGCTTGGTGATCTGCTCGCCGATCCACACCAGGAACAGGGCGCCCGCGGTGACGGTGATCAGGGCGACGACGGTGTAGAGCCGCTCGTCGATGATCAGCGCGCCGGGGATGCTCCTGGCGTAGGAAACGACCGCGAGACCCTGGACCAGGCCCACGGCGATGGAGCCGAGGCGCGTCCAGCGGGCTATCTTCTTCCGGCCGCCGTCCTCCTCCGCGATCTTCTTAAGGGAAGGGAAGATCACGAGGAGGAGCTGCATGATGATCTGAGCCGAGATGTACGGCATCACGGTCAACATGAACAGCGAGAAGTTCTTGAAGGCGCCGCCCGCGAAGAAATCGAGGTAATCGGTGATGCCGCCGCCCTGGGT
>JAKLEE010000216.1 GCA_022703215.1 Spirochaetota bacterium
GCGCGCCGGAGACCGTCGACCTCGCGTCGGCCGCCGCCCCGGAGCCCGTCCCCGAAGCCGAAACCGCCCCTGCCGCGGCCGCTCCGGCCACGGTGGTCGACTCGGGCGCCTGGCATTTCCTGCTGGCGCGCCTCGAGCGCCCGGCGCAGGCGGAGCGCGTCGTGAAGGAGCTCAACGGGCGCTTCGAGGCAGAAGGCATCCCCGTCGTCGCGGAGGGCTGGAAGGCCGCCGCGGGCCCCTTCGCCCAGAGCGTCGACGTGGTGCGGATCGTGTTCAACATCGCCATCATCATCGTGGCCATCGTGGCCGTCATCATCATGACCAACACCCTGGTCATCTCGGTCATCGAGCGCACCGGCGAGATCGGCACCATGCGGGCCCTCGGCGCGCAGAAGGGCTTCGTCCGAAAGATGTTCCTGGTGGAGACCGTCGTCATCGCCGCCGTCTTCGGCCTCGTCGGCACGGCCCTCGCGTTCGGCGTGCTCGGCGCCCTGTCCGCGATGAACATCGAGGCGGGAAACGCCTTCCTCGAGATCCTCTTCGCCGGCAAGGTGCTCCGGCCTTCGGTCAATCCGATGTCGGTCCTCTGGTCCCTGGTCATGGTCACCGCGGTCTCCGTGGTCGCCCACGTGTATCCCGTGCAGCTCGCGCTCCGCATCCAGCCGGTCCGCGCGATGCAGGCCGAGTAAGGAGGATGGCCATGCAGACCGCCATGCTCGCCTTCCGCAACCTGAGCCGCCAGAAGCGGCGCTCCGTCCTGCTCGGCGGCGCCATCGCCTTCGGCGTCATGATCGTCACCCTGATCGACGGCTTCGCCGGCGCCTTCGTCGACAACGTGTCGGAGAATTTCTCGAACCTGCTCGCGGGCCACGTCTTCGTGGAGGGCGTGGAGAAGAGCCCGAAGGGGCGCGACCTCGAGATCATCCGCGACGACCTCGCGCTCCGCGAGGCGGCCGAGGCCGCGGGCATCGAGGCGATGTACGTCTCGCGGCGCTCGGGGCTCCAGGGCTCGTTCAAGTTCGCCGGCCGCACGGCCACCCTGAGGGTGCAGGGCGTCGACTTCGCGGCCGAGACCTTCCTGGCCGAGCGGCTCGCGCTCGCCTCGGGCAGCCTCGAGAACCTGCCCCGCGACGGCATCGTCATTCCCGAGCCGATCGCCGACAAGCTCGGCGTCGCCATCGGCGACCGCCTGCTCGTGACGACGCGCACCTATTCGGGGCAGCAGAACGTGGGCGAGTTCGCCGTGGCCGCCGTCATCAAGGATCCGGGCATACTCGGCTCGGTATCCGCCTACGCCGGGCGCGACTACGTCAACGAGCTCCTCGACCTGGCGCCGGACGAGTACCAGGCGCTTTCGTTCTACCTGCCCTCGCTCAAGGGCATGGACGAGGCCGGCGACCGCCTGCATGCCGAGGTGTCGAGCCGGCTCCAGGCCTTCGAGCGCAAGGCGCCGGGCGCCGAGGGCGAGAACCCCATCCTGGCCATGATGCGCGGCGAGGACGAGGAGACCTGGACGGGGGTGAAGTACCGCGTCACCACGCTGAACGACGCGCTCGCGCAGGTGCAGCAGATCGTCGACGTGCTCGATACCGCGAGCCTCGTCATCCTCCTGGTGCTCTTCCTCATCATCATGGTGGGCATCACCAACACCTTCCGCATCATCATGTACGAGCGCATCCGCGAGATCGGCACCATGCGGGCGGTGGGCATGCAGCGCGGCCAGGTGCGCGGGCTCTTCCTCTACGAGGCGCTGTTCCTGGCGCTCGGCGGCGCCGTGGCGGGACTCGCCGTCGCGTCGCTCGTGATGCTCGGCGTGGGACTCATCGACTTCGGGCTCGACAGCCCGCTCTTCCTCATCCTCAGGAACGGGCACATGAGCTTCCGCCTCGACTGGGCGCGCGTCGCGGGGAAGGTGGCCATCGTGGCCTTCCTGACCCTGGCCGCCGCCTTCTTCCCGGCGCGGAGCGCCGCGAAGCTCGACCCCGCCGTGGCCCTCCGCACGGCCGTCTGACATCTTTGGAGGTTCCATGAAACGCGCGATGATATCGGTCCTGCTGGCTCTGTCCGTGGCGATGGCGGGGGCCCAGGATTTCAAGGCCATGCTGCGCGAGATCGACTCGCTCGGCGACTTCGGCGGCCAGGACTTCACGGCCACCTACACCATCGTCTCGGAGAAGCCGGGGCAGAAGCCCGAGACCGTCCAGGTCCGCGTCTACCGCCGCGACGAGCGCGACCAGTTCGTCTTCCTCTTCCTCAAGCCCGAGCGCCAGAAGGGCCAGGGCTACCTCAAGGTGGACGACAACGTCTGGTTCTACGACCCCGAGTCGGGCGAGTTCGCCAAGAGCACCATCAAGGAGAGCGTGCAGGACTCGGAGGCGCGCAACTCCGACCTTTCGCGCATGAGCTACGCCGACGACTACGACATCGAGAAGAGCTCCGAGGGCAAGCTCGGCGCCTACGACGTGTGGATACTCGAGCTCGTGTCGAAGGACTCGGAGGTCAGCTGGCAGCGCGTCCGCCTCTACGTCCGCAAGGACAAGCCGCTCGTGCTCAAGGAAGAGGACTTCTCCGTGTCGGGCCGGCTCATGCGCACGGTCAGCTTTCCGCCGAGCTACATCAGCGCGGGCGGCAAGCAGATACCCTCGCGCATCCTGATCGTCGACGAGATCAACACGGGCGAGAAGAGCCAGCTGACCCTCTCGGACGTGGCCGTCGGGCGGCTGCCCGACGACACCTTCACCGAGTCCTTCCTCAAGCGCGCCCGGTAGAACCGACGAAATCAACCACGGAGCCACGGAGAAAGGGAGAAAGGAGGGAGGAATATCAGGGCTGATTTTTATGAATCCCTGATTCGTTCTTGCTCCCTCTTCGCTCCGTACCTCTGTGCCTCCGTGGTTTCTTCCCCTTTGGAGGTCATGATGAAAGCATATAAGCTTTCCGTTCTGGTTTTCGCGGCGCTCGTTTCGCCGGCCGCGGCGCAGGACTTTTCCGACGAGGACCTGTTCGGCGCCCCGGAGACCGTCGAGGAGGCCGCCGACGCGGCCGAGATCGACCGCTCCGAGTTCCTCGAATGGGACGCCCCGCGCGTCTCGGGCCGGCTCTCCGGCTCGCTCGGCTTCTCGTGGACCTGGCTCGACCCCTGGGCCTTCGAGTCCGCGATGTACGACGACTATTCGATGGCGCCCGCGCTTTCGAGCCGCCTGACCCTGCAGGCCAAGCCCGAGTCCGACTGGGGCTACTACGCGGCCCTCGACCTTTCATACCCCTTCACAACTACCGCCACGGGGAGTTCGGTGGTGCATTGGGACCACGACTCCGACCCCATGACGCCCGATGCCGAGGCCAGCGAATCTTCGACCGTCGACGGCATACCCAACATTTCGATCTACGCGCTCTACGCGAATTTCTCGCGGGACGACACGCTCTTCTTCAGCTTCGGCAAGCAGCCCCTGCGCCTCGGCGTCGGGCGCTTCTTCCAGCCGGCCGACGACCTCGTGTCGCTCTCGGAGATCGACGTGTCCGACCCCGAGGCCGAGCGCGAGGGGCCGCTCGCCTTCACCGCGCTCTGGCCCATCCCCCGCACCCTGTCGAGCGTCGCCCTCTGGACCGTCTTCCCGAAGGGAGCCGAAAAGCCCGAGGACATCATGTACGCGGCCAAGGCCAGGCACTTCTTCGGCGACACGGAGCTGTCCCTGGCCGCCGCGTATAAAATCGACGCCCCGCCCTCCGCCTTCCTCATGCTGAACTCGGGGCTCTGGGACCTCAACGTCTTCGGCGAGGCCCAGCTCAAGTACGGCTCCGAGCGCACCTTCCTCAAATCCGACGAGGCGACTCCGCTCACGGTTCCCCTGCTCGGCTCGTCAGCCTTCGAGGCGGTCGAATACCCTGACCGCTTCTTCGCCAGCGCGACGCTCGGCGCCAGCTACCTGAACCAGGAGAAGAACCTGACGGTGATGGCACAGTACCTTTGGAACGGCGAGGCGCAGACGGAAGCTACCGTAGCGGAGGCGGTCACGCACTTCACGCTACAGTCGGCGCTGCAGGAAGCCAGCCTGTTCACCGATCCGGTCGCGTTCGAGCTCGACACGCTCCGCTTTTCGCGCCACTACGCGGCGGCCTCGGTCTCGCTCGGCGAGCTCTTCGGCGCGGAAGACCTCTCGGCCTCGCTGACCGCCATGGCGAACCTGTCGGACCTCTCGGGCTTCGCGCTGCCCCAGCTTTCGTACCGCTTCTTCGACTACCTATCCGCCTCGCTCTCGGCGCGCTTCACCTTCGGCGAGGAGGGGGACGAGTTCACCATGGGACGGACCGGCCCCGGGAAGCCCTCGGCATCGGTGTCGCTCTCCATCACCGTCGGCTCCGGCAGCTTCTGAAGGAGAACAAACCACGGAGGCAGGGAGATAGGGAGGTCAGGAGGGAGGGAATGAAGGGATTCGGGAAGGCATTCCCGTTATCATTGTGCCGGTCTCTTCCACTTTTCCCGTCGCTCCTCCGTGTCTGCGCCGCTTCGCGAGAAGCGGTCCCTCGAGCGCGAGGTCCCGCCCGTCGTCGAGCCTCAGGACCAGCATCGAGAACGGCTCGTTGCCCGTCCGGAGCACCATCCCCTCGAGCGTCGCGTCGCAGGCACCCAGGAGGACCAGGGCGGGCAGCGCGAGCGCGGCCGCGAAAAGCATGAGGGCGAAGCGTCGGGACG
>JAKLEE010000217.1 GCA_022703215.1 Spirochaetota bacterium
CTTGAGCTCGGCAGCGCGTCGCCGGGCCGCGAGCAGGGCCTCCAGGCGGGGCGAAGGAACGAAACGCGCGGCGGCCTCCCGCTCGAAGCGGAGGGCGCCCTCGCCGTCGCCGAGCGCCATGCTGGCCCTCGAGGCGAGCAGATAGAGCTCGAGCTCGTCGGGGAAGCGGGAGATTCCGTCCCGGTAGGAGTCGAGCGCCTCGGCCGGATAGCCGTTGACCGCGTAGATGTCCGCGAGCTCCTTCACTCCCTCGACGCTCGCGAAGGCGGTCGCCCGCGCCTCGTCTATGCTCGCCTTCCCCTCGGCGGCGCGTCCCGCCCAGAGATAGGTCAGGCCGAAATTGACACGCAGGTTCAGGTCGTCGGGGAAGCGCGCGATCGCGTCGCGATAAAGTCCGAGCGACTCCTCGTAGCGTCCGAGCCAGGCGGCTATCTTGGCGGCCTCGGCCCACACCGCCCGGTCCCCGCCGGAGACGCCGAGGAATTCGCGGAAGAGCCTGAGCCCCTCCTCGCCCTCCCCGCTCCAGACGCGGCTCCGCGCGGACAGCAGCGTAAAGCGCGGATCGTCGCCGGCGGCGAGCTTGCCCCGAGCCAGGGTACGGAGCGCGTTCGCGTGGTCGCCTATCATGCCGTAAACCTGGGCCAGGCTCAGGTAGGCGCCGCGATCGGAAGGATCGGCGTCGATGCGGGCCGAGTACTGGGCGAGGGTCAGGTAGGGGTTGTCGAGGCTGCGATCGGCCAGGTCGCGCGGGAAGCGCTCCGGCAGGACGGAACGGTCGAAATCCGGCGCTGCGACGGGCGATCCGTCCGCCAGCAGGAAGAAGGCGTCCAGGGCGAGGTACCAGCGGCGGTCGTGGCGACGGCGCTCGGCCGCTTCGAAGCGCAGGGTGTGCATGCCCGGCTCGAGGCTGATGCGATCCTCGGCCGCGTACCAGAAACCGCCGACGCCGTAGGCCTCGACCACGGCCACGTTCTCGCGGAAAAGAGGCCGCGGCGCGCCCCCATCCACGGATACGCTCAGGGGGGATCCATAAGACGGCAGGAGCTCGTCAGCCGGGCCCGGCAAGGTACCCGCGACGTAGAGCCTGAAGGTGCCGGCTTCCTCGACGAGCAGCGCGTATTCGGCGTAGAAGGGAGCGCCGGGAGCGTCGCCCTCGCGGTTGAGCCTGAGGGTCCGCGACCGGGAGGCGGAATAGTCGAGGGTCGCTTCGCGCGCGAAGTTGGTGGAGACCGCGTCCTCCGCCTCGACCCAAGCGAAGCCGGGCGTCTCCGCCGGAAACACCGGCTCGATGCGGCCCGAGCCCTGGGCTGCGGGCGAGGCGGCCGATACGGCGAGCGCCACGAGGCCGACGAGCGCCCGCGCGGCCCGATGCGAGTCTCCGGAGAGCGTACGCTTTCGTTCGTTCATGACCTTCATCCCCTCTCGCGGCTATCCGATACTCGTAGCATAGTGCGCGCCACGCTGTCTCGCGAACGTCCCGCGATCATCGCCGCGGAAACCCTCGGAATGGCCCTGCTCGTCGGGGCCGCCGGCTTCCTGCCGGACGCTTCGCCGGGCTCGCTGGAACTCTTCGGCCTTCCCGCTTTTGCGGCGGGCCCGGTCTTCGCCGCGTTCTACGGCTTCGGCTGGGGCTTGGCGACCTGGCTCCTTTCCTGCGCCTCGGCCTTCCTGGTCGCTCCGCTCCTCGCGGGCGTCTTCGACACCGCATTCGTCGCCACGCTCGCGCGGACCCTGCCCGTTCCCGCCGCGGCATCCCTCGCCCTCCTGGCCGCCACGGGCTTCGCGCGGAATCGGAGCGACCGGTCGCGGGTCGAGCTGCTCGGCAGGCTCAAGGACGCCGTCGTCCGTTCGATCCGCCTCGAACGCGCGGCCGAAACCCTCGAGGGGGTCAACCGCGAGCTCGAGAACCGCGTGGCCGGGCAGGGCGACTCGGTGACCTTGCTTCACGACTCGGTGCGCAAGCTGGCCAGCCTCAACCTCGACGAAGCCCTGGCCAGCATCCTCGACACCGTCGAGCTGTTCGCCGGAGCGCGGAGCGCCTCGATCTGGATACCCGGCGAGGCGGACGGACGCCTGAACCCGATCGCCGTGAAAGGATGGCGCGCGGGCGACGAGCGCGACACGGCGCTGGACCCCGAAGCGAGCGTGGAAGGCTGGGCTTTCCGCAACCGCAAGATGTATTCGGCACGCATGGCCTCCTCGGGACCGCCCTTCGACCGACTGGACTGTTCCAGGGCCATCATGGCGTTCCCCCTCATCATCAAAGGGAAATCATGGGCCGTCCTCGTCATCGAGGATCTTCCTTTCGAGCGCTACTCGCTCTACACCGAGAGCCTCCTGGCCATCGTGCTCAGCCTCGCCGAACCCTACCTCAAGACCATCGTCGAATACGAGGCGCTCCGCTCGCGGCGCGAAGTCGACGAGGAAACCGGCCTGCCCGGCTTTCCGGTGCTGGCCCGCACGCTCGAGCGCGAGCTCGCGACGCTCGGTTTCGAACAGGCGGCCCTGTCCCTGGTCGTCGTCGAAATGGCGAACTTCGCCGAGATCCTCGGCATGGGCAGGTCGCGCACGGAACTGAAACGGCTCGTGGCCGGGTGCCACCGCATCGTGGACCGCTCCGAAGGCTCGAAGTCGCTGGCCTTCCATTTCCGGGAGGACTCCCAGCTGGCCTTGCTCGTCCCTGGCCTGGGTCCGGACGACGTCTCACTCTACTGCCTCGAGCTGCTCGGCACCCTCGCGGCGCTTCCCTTCGAGCTTGACGGAGAACCCATTCCCTTCGAGGCCATCGTCGGCTTCGCTTCCGCAGGGTCGGGAAGCGGCGGCATGGACGCGGAAACGATGCTCGCGGAAGCCGAACACCTGCTCTCGCTCCAGAGGATCTAGGCCCGTGGACACCCTCGCGACCATCCGCTCGCTCCGCTCGGGCTTCGTGCCGCGGACCCAGGCGCAGGCTTTCGCGGCCCTGAAGCGGGGCCTGGTGGAAGAGGCGGTCTGCGTCTGGCGCTCGGTCAACGTACGCCCCATCCTCGAGGAGCCGTGGGACCTGGACGAGATCGAGCGCCTGCTGGCGCGCGAAGACCTCGACGAAGCGACGGTGCTCGCGCTGGTGCGCATTTTCGACAAGCTTTCGCGCGCCCCCGACAAGGAAGCCGCCCTCTTCGCAGCGGAAAGCCTCAACGCGCTCGAACTCCGCCACGAGCGTCGCGTGCAGCGACTGCGGAAGGCGCTCAAGGCCCTCCCCTCGGCCGCGACTGCGCTCCGGCTGGCCGAAGCCTACCGGGCCCTGTCCCTCGCGTGCGGTTCCCGGCCCGTGCTCGCCCGCTTCTACCTCGGAGAAGCGCTCGCCGCCCTCGACGGCGGCAAGGGCGGCGCGATGTCCGAACGGGACCGACGCTCGATCGCGGTCGCCGCTTCGGGGCTCCTCGTCGAGCTCGGGGATCCGGAGGGGGCTCTCGAGCGGCTCGCCGCGCCACTCGCGCGCACGCCCTCCGATCCGGCACTGAGACTGGCGGAGGCTCGAGCGCGCTTCGCCGCCCGGGATTTCATCGCGGTCGCCCGGGCTCTTGAGGAAGCCGACGCCGCAGCGAGTCATCCGGATAGCGCTCCGCTCGCGGCGGCACGGGATTTTTGGCGCCGGGGGAGGCATTGATGGAGAAGCCGCTCCGCGTCTGCCTCGTCCTCGAAGGCTCGTACCCCTACATCACCGGCGGAGTGAGCGCCTGGGTGCAGGATCTCGTCACGGGACTTCCCGACATCGAATTCTGCCTCTTCACGATTTCCCCAAAGCCCGGCCAGGAACTCCGGTACAAGCTTCCCGCCAACGTGGTCGAGCATCGCGATGTCGCGCTCGGCTCCGCGGGAGGAGGCCGCGTTTCGCGTGCCGCGACGAAGCGCGCGATCGGCGAGACCGTGAACCAGCATCTCCGCATGTTCGCCGGCGCCGAGCCTTCGTTCCGCGCGCTCATCGACGTCCTGCCGGAGGACCTCGACCTTTCGGACGGGTCGGTCGAGGATCCGCGCGCCTGGGAGCTGATCCGGCGCATGAATCGGCTGCGGAACCCGGCCTACCCCTTCGCCGATTATTTCTGGGCCTGGCGCTCGGCCCACTCGATGCTGTTCGACGTGCTCAGGGCCAAGGCGCCGGAGGCTGATCTCTACCATGCCATCTCGACGGGCTTCGCGGGTCTCGCGGCCCTGGCCGCGGGCCAACGCAAGGGCAAGCCCTTCCTGCTCACCGAGCACGGGCTCTACCACAAGGAACGCGAGATCGAGATCCGCAAGTCTTCGTTCATCCGCGGCTACCAGCGGGACATGTGGATCAAGGTCTACAAGCGCATATCGGCGGTCTGCTACCGCGAGGCGGACGGCATCACCTCGCTCTTCGAGGAGAACCGCCGCAAGCAGCTCGAGATGTTCAACGGGACCGATAGTGCCTACGCGCTCGCGGAGAAGCACAAGGTCAAGACAGCGTGGGGCACCGACACGTTGTTCGACGCGAAGGCCGCGGCGACGCAAGGCGAGCAGCTCGCCAAGATGGTCCGCTGGTACACGCCCGCCGAAGTGCTGAAGATGGCGACCGCGGACAACGCCGAGTTGCTGGCGCTCTCCGGGTTGCGAAGCCCGTACGAGGGCAAGCT
>JAKLEE010000218.1 GCA_022703215.1 Spirochaetota bacterium
CGTCGCGGCCCTCCTCCTCACCACCGAGTGCGCCATCACCGACCTCCCCGAGCCCAAGGCCGCCGCCGGCGGCGCCGGCATGGGCGGCGGGATGGGCGGCATGGGCGGCATGGGCGGCATGGACTACTGATAAGCACCCCTTACCGCTAAATCGGGCCCCGCCGCAAGGCGGGGTCTTTTCATTTGAGCTTGCCGCCCATGCCGCGGGAGGAGATCGACGAAGACGCATAGCAGCTTCGTCGCCGCCATTCGCGCGAGCGGATGGCGCGGCATGGACTACTAAGCCGCTAACGTCGCTTGAACTCGAGGCCCCGCCGTCGCCAGCACAGATGGCGGAGGCGGGGTCTTTTATTGGCGCAGGCCGCCCATGCCGCCTCGGCGATCCCCGCGATTCGCGGACCGGCTTAAAGCCCCCTTGCGGAGGAAGCATTGCCGCGTCAGGATAGCGCTGGAGCGGACATCTCGACCCGAGGAGGGGACATGGGAGGGGCGGGAGAGGAACCGAGGAGGAAACTTGGTTTCATAGTGACCGACAGGACCTGGGAGGAGTTGGGCGGCGCCAGCGACGGATCTTGCGCGCTCCCAGGCCGGATCAGCCGCCTCGAGGCCGTCCGGATACACCCGGCGGGGCCCATCGGCGATGGTCTCGAAGCCCTGGTCGCGGAGCCCCGGGCATGGCGGCGACTTTCCGACCTGGCCCATGCCTACCCCCATTTCATGCGCAAGACGCTCTTTGTCGCCGCCGATCCGACGGAAGAGACCGGCTTGCTCGAGTTCATCGATCCCTCGGACGACCTGGTCCGATCGGACGCGATCAAGGCGCAGCTCGGAGTCAGGATAGAGCGGCTCCTCGGAGGTCAGGAGCAAACCAGGTTGGACCAGCTGACCGGACTCCCGAACAGACGACACTTGTTCAGGATGGCGGCCAGCGCCATCGAAGAAGGGGTGGATCCGGACAACCCGCTCTCGGTCCTCATACTCGACCTCGACCACTTCAAGCGCATCAACGACTCTCATGGGCATGTCGTGGGCGACGCGGTGCTCAAGGCGACGGCCGAAACCATGACTTCGGTGCTCAAGGACGCCGTTTGCCTCGGGCGCATCGGCGGGGAGGAGTTCCTCGCGATCCTCCGCGCGGACCGTGCGCTCGCCCGCTCCAAGGCCGAAGCCCTGCGGCTGGCCGTCGAAACTTCCGTCGGCCGGGACCTGCCGCGCCACACGGCCAGCATCGGCGCGGCCACAGCGGTCGCGCCGACCCCCTTCGACAAACTCATTGAAGAAGCGGATTGTTGCTTGTACCTCGCGAAGCAGACCGGGCGCAACCGAGTCGTAGACCAGGAGGAGTTCGGGCGTCACGCGGAGGGAGTGGACGAGGATCCGGCCATCCTCGACTTCGACAACCGCGTACGCGTCCTCACTGACCGGCTCGCCGAGTATCTCTCCCAAAAAGGAAGGAACCTCGCGCGCGGCTACCAAGCCGAGGCCGAGCTCGACGGCCTCACCGGAATCTACAACCGCCGCTACCTCGACCGACGCCTGCCCAGGGAACTCGAGCTTGCGCGGAAGCCCGGTCGCTCGCTCTCGATGGTCCTCTTCGACATCGACGACTTCGGCGCCGTCAACCGCGACTACGGCTACCCCGCCGGAGACCGCTGCCTCAAGGCGGTGACCGCGGCCATTGCCCGTTGCGTGCGGACCACCGACTGGGTGGCGCGCTACGGCGGCGAGGAGCTCTTGGCAGTCTTCCCCGACACGGAACTCGAGGAGGCGAAGGTCATTGGTCTCCGCATCCTGGAGGCCATCCGTGGCATCGTCGCGACCGCCGTCGACGGGCGGCGCTTCGGCGTCACCGCCAGCGGCGGCGCGGTCATGTCCCGCGGCGAGGAGCCGGACGTGCCCGAACTCGTGCAACGCGCGAGCGACAAGGTGCGGGAGGCCAAGAAGGACGGGAAGGATCGGCTCGCGTACTGACCCCGCTCGGCCGGCATTCTAAGTCCCGGGCGCCCGCGAGGGAGGCGCTTGACGGGCGCCGCGCCGCGCCGGACAATCGCGGCATGACGGACTCGGGCGGGGACGGCGCCGCGATCGCGCTCTGGCTCAGGGAATGGGGAGAGGCCTGGTACGGAATCGCCGAGATCGGGGGGCGCCTCGCGGCCACCTCGACGGGCGGGACCCGCGAGGAGGCGGCGCGTATCCTCGCGTCCTGCCTGCCGCGGGGCGCGCGGCGCGAGGAGGGCGAAGGCGCTTCGGCCTACGCCGACCGCACGGCGAACATGCTCGCGGCGATCGAAGCGGGCGACGAGTCCGCGAAGCGCTTCGAGCTCGCGCCCGAGGCCTTCAGCGGGCTCGCGGCGACCGTCTACCGGCTCGCCGCCGCAATCCCCCTCGGCTACGCATGCTCCTACGGCAGGATCGCGGCGGCCGCGGGCGTGGTCGCGCGGGAGGTCGGGCGGCTCATGATGAACAATCCGCTCTATCCGATCGTCCCCTGCCACCGCGTGGTGGGCTCGGACTACTCCCTCGTCGGCTATCGCGGCGCTACGAGCGGGCCCGACCTCGAGGACAAGCTCGCGCGGCTCTGCGCGGAGGCGCGGGGCTACGGCGAGGAGCTCGACCTCCCCGATGCCCGGGGCCTCGTCGTCTTCCCGGTCGAGCGGGTCCTCGGGAAGGCGGCGAGGGATCGCACCGACGCGGGCCAGCTCCCGCTGTTCTAGCCCCGGCCGGAGGCCCGCGCCGAGCCGCCCGCGCCGAGCCGCCGGGACCACCGCCTCGACGTCGAGGCAGGCCCGTCCGCGGGGGCGAGGCGCGCCCGCCCGCGGACCGGCGCGGCCCGCGCGGCGGTCCCCGCCAGCCGGGCGTCGCCTAACGCTCCAGGCCGGCGAGCGCCGCGACCGCGTTCACGGCCGCGAAGAGGATCGTCGCCGCGAGGCTCGCCGTCGGGTCGGGCCCCTCGGCCGCGGGCGAGAGCTCGCAGATGTCGAGCCCCGCGGCCTTGCCGCTCGCGAGGACCCGCTTGAGCAGGCGGAGGAGGGTCTCGGGCTCGAGGCCGAGGGGCTGGGGCGCGCTCACGCCCGGGGCCCAGGCCGAGGAGACCGCGTCAAGGCAGACCGTCGCCATGAGGCTCCCCGAGGCGGCGGCGAAGGCGTCGATCTCCGGGAAGGCCGAGGCCGCGCCGCGCTCGGCGAGGTCGCGCGCGAGGATCCAGCGGGCGCCAAGGCGCTCCGCGTCCCGGAAGAGCGCCACCGTGTTGGAGCGCTTCTGGACGCCGAGGCAGAGGTAGCGGAAGGGCTTCCCCTCCGCGGCGAGCGCGTCGGCGATCTGGCGGAACATCGAGCCCGAGCCGCCCCCGTCAGGGTAGGGCCGGAGGTCGAGATGCGCGTCGAAGTTGACGACGGCGGGCGAGGATCCCCCTGCGCGGTGGCCGAGCCAGTGGCCGTAGGCCGTCTCGTGCCCGCCGCCCAGGACGAGGGGGAACCAGCCGCGCCCGCGGATCGCGGCGACCTTCTCGCCGAGGAGGGCCTGCGCCTCCTCCAGGGCTCCGCCTTCGCACTCGACATCGCCCGCGTCGTAAAGCCGGAAGGCGGGCTCGAAGGAGCAGGGCAGGTTGGCGCAGGCCGCGCGGATCGCGGCCGGACCGCGGCGGGCCCCTGGCCTGCCGAGGTTCCGCCTGACGCCCTCGTCGGAGGCGAAGCCGATGATCGCCGCGGCGGCCCGCGCCGGCCCCACCCCGCGGGGCGCCGTCGCCCCGCCGGCGGGTGCCTCGGTGGTCTCGAGGTCGACGGGCTCGATCCATTGGTGCCAGCGGAAGGCGTCGTAGTCCTCCGCGGAATCCACCCTCCCCTTCCAGGCCCCGCCGTTCCCGGGACGGTACATGCTGCCTCCTCGCCCGGACGCGCGCGAAAAGCCTGCCCAGGCGGCGCGCGCCGCCCGGGCAGTATAGCGGCGCCCGCCGCGGGGGAGGAAGGCCCTCCTTCGAGCCAGGCTTTGCATCTCGCGCCGTGAATGATTATAGTTTTGCTTATATTTATTAAACACGAAGGGGGAATCCAGAAATGCCGCATAAAATGCACACTATGGCCCAATTGGCCCTATTGTCTCTTATTGGCTTCTGCCTGTCCGGCTGCCCCATGTACACCATGGTCGCCTTCAAGCACGACAAGGCCGCCGACCAACCGGGCGGCGGAAGCCTCGGAGACTATCCCTCCGAGGTCAAGAGCGTCAGCACGGAGATCACGCTCGCCTGGGATCCTCCGCCGACGCCGATCCAGAGCTACGAGCTGTTCTTCCGGATCCACGACGCCGCCGACTGGTATTCCCTGGCCGCCGGCCTGCCCGACGATCCCGAGCCTGAGTACACGGTACAGCACGCGGCGGTGGGAAACGGCATCTTCGATTTCGGGGTCAAGGCCGTGAACGCCGAGGCGGTCGAGTCGAGCATGCACCAATCGCTCGAGACCTCGGCCCAGCCCGACACCGGCTGGTACCTCGTCTGGGAATAGGCGGAAGACATGAGCAAGACACGCGTCATCATCAAGCGTCCCCTGATCCACTACCTGATCAGCGCGGCCTACATCCTGGCCCCTGTCGCCAACATCCTCCTCCTGGTCTTCATCGAGCGGCTC
>JAKLEE010000219.1 GCA_022703215.1 Spirochaetota bacterium
GGTCGCTCTCCGCCGCGGCCGCCTTTTTCCTCGGCATCACCGTCGGCGCGGAGTTGACGGGGCTGGCATCGGGGCTTCACCCCGCCGAAGGCTGGCGGCTCGCCCTGGTCAGCGTCTTCCTCGTCCTCTTCATCGCTGCCGAGATTACCATCGCGGCCTGCGGAATCCTGCTTTTCCGCGACCTTTTCCGGAAGCGGGCCGCCTGAGATCGCTCCCTGCCGGAGCCGGGCGCATCAGGCGCCGAGCCAGGCCTTCAGCCCCATGAAAAGCGCGGTGGCGCCGACAATCGAGAGCAGCGCGTTCCGCTTGGCGAGGTGGAGCGCCGCGGCGGTCGCGGCGCCCGCCAGGGTGGGCAACCAGGTCTCGGTCGATTCGAAGCGCACGAACTTGAGCGCGTCCGCGACCAGCACGCACATGACGAGCGGCGGCAACCTCGACTGCAGCCAAACGACCAGGGCTGGCGGTTCCCGCCGCGCGAAGAGGACGAAGGGCGCGGCCCGCGTGAGGAAGGTGAGCGCGGCCATGACCGCGACCGCTGCGAAAAGGCGCGTCACGAGGGGTGCTCCCTGCCGCTCCGTGGCTTGCTTGGAAGCCGGGTAGCCAGCAGCCCCGCGATTCCGATGCCCATGGCGGCGAGCAGGAAGTTTCGCGGCGGAGCCAGGATGAGGGCGAGGAGCGACGCCGCGGCCGCGATGATGAAGACTTCCTTCGGGCGCCTCGCGAGGATCTGCTCGACCAGCAACACGACGAAAAGCGCCGTGAGCGCGAAGTCGAGCCCCTCCGCCTCGACGGGAAGGGCCGTGCCCGCGAGGGCCCCGACCGTGCAGCCCGCGAACCAGTAGGCCTGGTCCAGCGCCGTCACCAGCAACCGGAAACGTACCGGGTCGACGCCCGCAGGCGCTTCCTCGGTGGAGAGTATGCCATAGGTTTCGTCGGTCAGCCCGAAGACGAGGTAGGGCTTGAGCCGGCCCGCTCCGGCGAAGCGCTCGAGCATGGAAAGCCCGTACACCAGGTGCCGCGCGTTGAGCAGCAAGGTCATGAGCGCGATCTCGCCCACGCCGGCGCCCGAGGCCAGGAGTCCCACGCCCATGAACTGGGCGGCGCCAGCGAACACGAAAGCGGCCATCAGGGGCGAGAGCCACCAGGGAAGTCCCGAGTCCACCAGGACGAGGCCGAAGGCCAGCCCGAGGGTCGAGTAGCCGAGCAGCACGGGAAAGGTTGCGCGGAGCGCGGGAGCGAGGGCGCCCGTCCCGGGCCTTCCGGTGTCCGCGCCGCGATCGGGCTTCATGCGCATCGCACCACCATAAACGCGGATCGCCTTGACTGCAATGCGCGAGGCGTGGCGCCCGGGCCTGGTTCACTCCCGCCCGGGCGCTTCCTGCACGAAGCCAAGGTCGAACCCGTTCGGATCCTAGGTGCGAACGGTGACGAACTGGAGTTTCACGCGCGGCCTCCGCGGTGCGGATTTTACGGAAAACCCCGCGTCGCCGCGGGGTTTTCCGGATGGGATTCCATGAGCCGCCCGGGATTCGAACCCGGTACCCACGCCTTAAAAGGGCGTTGCTCTACCGACTGAGCTAGCGGCCCGTCCGGCCTTACACTAACCGGAAGGAAGCCCGAGTGTCAAATGGCGAACCTTCCCCCGGTGATGATCGGAACCTCGCGGCCGTCGCGGGTCCGGCCCGTCACCTCGACCTCGGGACCGCCGATCATGAAGTCGGTGTGCACCGCGCTCGCGTTGAAACCGAGCGCCTTGAGCTCCTCCTCGGAGAGGCCCTCGCCGTCGCGCACGCAGGCGGAATAGGAGGACCCGAGCGCGACGTGGCAGGCGGCGTTCTCGTCGAAGAGGATATTGTAGAACACCCGGTTCGCGGCGTAGATGGGCGAGCCAGTGTCGACCAGCGCGAGCTCGCCGAGGCTCTTCGCTCCCTCGTCGATGCCGAAATAGACGTCGAGCACGTCCTTGCCCGCGTCCGCGCCCCATTCGACCACCCTTCCCTTCTCGAAGCGCAGCCAGCCGCCTTCCACGATCTTGCCGACCACCGGCACGAGCACGGGCCGCGTAAATGCGACGCGACCATCCGTGCGGCGGTAATCGGGACTCGTGAACACTTCCTCGGTCGGGATGTTCGGGCTGAACCGTTTTCCGCCCTTGGTCAGGTCGGGGCCGCCCCGCCAGACGGAGCGCTCGGCGAGGCCGACGGTGAAGTCGGTGCCCGGTCCCCGGAAGCGCACGCTGTCGAGACGGAGGGCGTCGAGCCGCGCCGAACGCTCGGCCAGGACCTTGCCGTGCTCCACCCAGAATGCGGCGGGATCCTCCCGGTCGAGCCGGAGGATGGGAATGAGCACCTGCCAGAGCGCTTCCACGGCGTCCGGCCCCGGAGCCATGCCCATGATCTTGCCGGCCAGCTTCTCGGTCGGATAGAAGGCGACGAGCCAGGGTATCTCGTTGGAACTGATGCGGTGCTGGTACGGCTTCATGGCTTCTGCCGTCGCCCGCGCCACGCGGGCATTGCGCGCCTGGTCGAGTCCCGCGAGGAAGTCAGGATCCTCCGGGGTGCGCACGGCGATCAGGGCCCAGCCTTCCTCGAGCATGGTCCCGAGCGCCTGCTTGCGGATCTCGGGCACGTACTCGAGGTACTCCTCGCGCGAATGCTCGACGCGGGCCTTGTACAGGAGCGGGTTCTCGATATCGTTGTTGTCGAAGCGGACGTAGCGGGCCCCGCGCGCGTAGGCGCGTTCCGCGAGAATCGCGGCGAAGCCGAGGTGGACCGGCTCGGCGCGGACGAGCAGGTTCTGTCCGGCCTCGAGGCCGACCGAGGCGAGCAGCACGTCGGCGTACCGCTCGAGAAAGGCGCGTTCCATGTGATGACCCCCGGCAGGCTGCAGGAATACTCGAGGCAGTTCTACAGCCTGTTAGTAGCGGAATTCGAACGAGAGCATGAGATTGTACAGCGGCCTGACGCCGGGGTCGAGCCCGAGCTCGGTGCCGTACATGGACAGTCCGAAGCGGAAGGCTTTCAGGTCCACGGCGAAGCCCGCGTTGGGCAATGCGTCCGCGATGCCGGCGCGAAGGCTCAGGATGTCCAGAATGACGAGCTCGAAGCCCGCGCCGACCTGGAGGACGGGATTGCGCGGGACCGGATCGAGCAGGTCGAGCAGGTCCTTGTAGCCGACCACGAAGCGCGGCGAAAGGTCCAGGCGTTCAAGCAAGGCGAAGCGGGGATCCCAGGCAAGATCGACCGAAAGGTCGGCTTCCACCAAGGCCATGGAGGAGCTCGCGGGAGCCGAACCCGCCATGAAGGCCTCCAGGCTCGGATAGAGCGCCACGCGGGCGGGCGACCAGGCGTCGCGCGCTGCGAAGCCGAACGCGAATCCGGCGCCTTCCCACGAGTATATGAAGCCCGCGTCGAGGCCGATGCCGGTAGCCAGGCTGAACGGTTGGCCGCCCATCAAGGCCGCCGGATCCGCCAAGGCGTCGGCCACCGCGGTCAACGAACCGGAAACGTCGACCGAACCGCGGATGAAGCCCTTGGGCTGGAGGCCGAGATCCAGATAGTGCGTGCCGCCGAGCGGAACGCGGAACGCGTAGCCGCCCGTGAGGAGGAATTCCTGGGAGAGGGAGGCGCTCGCCGCGGAGACCCCCGCCACGTTGAGCAGCAGCGTGGTCCGGTCGAAAACCCCGAAGCCGAGACCCTGCCCCACCCAGCCGAATCCCACCGGACCGCCCAGGTCGAGCACCGCGTAGAGGCGGCCGTTCTCGTCGAGGAGGCTGGAAAGCGCGCCGGTCAGGTCGAAGGGAGCGCCAGCGAAGAAACCGATGCCGAGGCCTGTCATGTCGAAGACCGGACCCGCCAGACGAAGGTTGACGAGAGCCGCGGACAGCTCGCCCTGCTGTCCGGCGAAGCCCGCGGGATTGTCGAAGATGGCGAAGAAGTCGTCGGCCGGCGCCGCGTGGAGCCCGCCCGTCGCGGTGGAGCGGAGCGAAGGCAGGCTGAAGGGAGCGAGCTCCTCGGCGCCGAGGGGGGCCTGCACCAAGAAAATGGACAGGAACGCCGCGGCGGCGAGGGATGCGTGAAGGATCCGCCTCTGTTTCATCGTGCCTCCGCTCAAGGGGTGACGTCGAGGTAGGGCCCGAGCATGTCGTAGAGGCCCGAGTCGCCCGGATAGGCAGCCGCCTGGGCCAAAGCGGCGTCGAGGAGGCTCTGGGTCAGGGCATCGACGGTAAACGTGGCCGCGGCCGGATCGTCGAGCATCTCGCCGAGCGACAGGCCCGGGTTGGCCACGACCAGGGTAGCCATAGCTGCGAGCACCAGCTGGTCGGCGCTCGCCGCGCCAGGATCGAGGGCAAGGGCCTCGAGTATTGCCGTCGCGTCGGCGCTGACCTGAATCGACGCGATGGCGGCGTCGATGGCCGCGATGGTGTCCTGCTCGAGGGTGATCTCGCCGCCGCCCGCGGCTGCGAAGTCCTCGAACGGTATCAGGGTGATGACCGTGGTGATGGCCTCGGAAATCCCCGTGGCGATCACTACGGTTGCCGCAGCCGCGGCGGACAGCTCGTCGTAGGCGGCCGTGGCCGGCGTTGGGGCGTCGAGGTTCGCCTCCAACGCAGGCAGCAGGG
>JAKLEE010000022.1 GCA_022703215.1 Spirochaetota bacterium
TCATGAAAAATCCCCCGCCCGACAAGCGCCCCGTCCGCGGGCCGACCTCCGGTGCGGCCATGAAAAGCGGCGTGCATGGCCCCCGACCCGTCGCCTGCCCCGCGGAACCGGGTGGCGCGGGGGGTGGCGCGGAAAAACGCGCACCCGAAGCGCAGCGGAGGGCGTGCGTATTTCCGCGACAGGACCCCCGCTGGCCGGTCTTGAAAAGGCATCCGCCGCTTTCCATGGCTTGAACCGATTATTCTTTGCCCTTCCGCAAGCGCGCGCGCGGACCGTACGCGATCTCCTTCGGAGGTGTTCCATGCGCCGCGTTCCTTCCTTCGCCTTGTCTGCTGCGATATCGTCGCTGCTCGCGCTCGTCGCGTGCTCCTGCCTGCCGGAGCTCGTCACCGGGGCTTTCGAGCCGGGCGACCTCGACCCGCCCGCCCTCGTATCCTGGAACGTGGTCGAGGGCGGCGCCCTGCTGCTCCGCTTCGACGAGGCGGTCGGGGCGGCGCCGTCGGACTTCGCCTTCGACCCGGGGCGGGCGGTGGCCGCGGTCGAGACGGGCGGCGGCGGGCTTACGGTAACCGTGCGCCCGGAAGGATCCTTCGAGGCCGGGGCAGCCTGCTCGATAACGGGCACGGTGTCGGATGACGCCGGCAACACGGTGCGCTTCGTCCTACCCTTCACGGGCTGGAACCCGCGCGTGCCCTCGCTCCTGATCAACGAGCTCCTCACCGAAGCCTCGACGACGCACAAGGACGCCCTCGAGCTCCTCGTCCTTTCGGACGGCAACCTCGCCGGGCTCACGGTCGGTTCGGGCAAGCTTTCCGATCCGTCCTTCGCCTGGCGCCTGCCGGCGGCGGAGGTCCGGACAGGTGACCTCGTTTCGCTGCACCTGAAGCTCTCGGGCACCGGCGTCGAAGCCGACGAGCTCGGCGAAGACCTGGCGCGCTCGGGCGGACTCGACGCGGAGCCGACGGCGCGCGACCTCTGGTACCCGCTCGACGACGGGGCGCTGCCGGGCGCCAACGGCGTCGCGTGGCTGCGGAGCTCGCCGACCGGGCCCGTGCTCGACGCGGCATTCTGGTGCGAGCGGACAAGCGCTTCCGACACGGCCTACGACGGCTTCGGCAGCTCCGCCCTGCGCGACGCGGTCACCGAGCTCTTTTTCGCGGGGGCCTGGCTCGCCGCGGGGGAGAATCCCGCCCCCGAGGACGGCGTATGGTCAGCCGCCGTCACCGCCACGCGGACCCTGGCCCGCTGGAACGACCGGGCGGACTCCGACTGCCGCGAGGACTGGTACGTCACCGCCACCTCGGGCGAGAGCCTCGGGCTGCCGAACCTCGCTCCCGCCTACGCCCCGTAAAAAGAATACGCCCCGGGAGCGGACGGCCTTCGGCCATCACCCCGGGGCTTCCGACGGCTCCGTCGGGCGTCGCTCAGATTTCCTTCTTGAACATGTCCTCGATCGCGGCCTTCGGAAGCGCTCCGACGCGCTGGGAAACCACCTGCCCGCCCTTGAACACGAGCAGGGACGGTATCGAGGTGATGCCGTACTGTCCCGCCAGGTCGGGCTCGGCGTCGACGTCGAGCTTGGCGACCTTGAGCCTGCCGGAGTACTGCTCGGCGAGCTGCGCCACGGAGGGCGCTATCATGCGGCAGGGTCCGCACCACTCGGCCCAGAAATCCACGAGGACGGGAATGGCGGAATCGAGGACTTCGGTCTGGAAGTTTCCGCTTGTAAGGTTCACTTCGGCGCTCATCGGCGACGCTCCTCCGTTTCGTCCCCGAGGGACGCACTTGGCTAGAATAATACGGGTCGGGTCCCCGGATAGTCAAACGGCGGCGGAGCCATGCGCCCCGCCGCCGTACGGCTCGGACCCGTCCGGGTCTAGGCCAGGTGGCAGGCCACCTGGTGGCCGGGGGCCAGTTCGCGCAGTTCCGGCTTTTCGGTCTCGCAGCGCGCGACCTTGATGGGGCAATTGGACTTGAAGGGGCAGCCGACGGGCTTGACGAGCGGGGAGGGCACCTCGCCCGAGTACTGCCGCCGGTCTTTCCGCGCGGTGGGGTCGGTCGACGGTATGGCGGCGATGAGCGCCTTCGTGTAGGGGTGCCGCGGCGACTCGTAGATGGCCTTCGAGTCGGCCAGCTCCGCCACGGTGCCGAGGTACATCACCGCGACGCGGTCGGACATGTGGCGCACCACGCCGAGCGCGTGCGAGATGAAGAGCAGCGTGAGCCCGTGCGCCTTCTGGAGCGAGAGCAGCAGGTTGAGCACCTGCGACTGCACCGAGACGTCGAGCGCGCTCACCGGTTCGTCGCAGACGATGACGCGGGGCTTCAGGGCCAGGGCGCGCGCGATGGCGATGCGCTGGCGCTGCCCGCCGGAAAATTCGTGCGGGTAGCGCATCGAGGCGCTCGGATCGAGCCCCACGTCGGTCAGGAGCTCGGCCACGCGTTCGCGGCGCTCGCGGTCCGTCATCCGCGTCTGGATGATGAGCGGCTCCTCCACGATGTAGCCCACGGGCAGTCGGGGGTTCATCGAGTCGGCGGGGTCCTGGAAGACGATCTGCATGGAGCGCCTGAGGAATTTGAGCTTGCGCTCCGGCAGCCTGGTGACGTCTATCCCGTCGAAGAACACTTGCCCCCCGGTGGGGTTGTAGAGGCGCATGACGGCGCGCGCCAGGGTGGACTTGCCGCAGCCGGTCTCGCCCACGAGGCCCAGGGTCTCGCCCTCGCGCACCGTGAGCGAAACGCCGTTCAGGGCGTGCACGACCGAGCGGCCGAAGAAGCGGCCTTGGGCGAAGTGCTGCACCAGGCCGCGGGTTTCTATGATGGTTCGCGCTTCGTTCATCAGATTTCCCCCCTGCGCAGGCAGCGGACGAGGTGGCCGGGGGCGGCTTCCTCGAGAATCGGCGTGGTCGTGGAGCAGCGCTCCTGCGCGAAGGGGCAACGCCCCGCGAAGCGGCAGGTGTCCGGGTACCTGGTCGGCGAGGGCACCACGCCCTTGATGCTCGGCAGCTCGCTCTTGGGCTTGGAGTCCATGCTCGGCATCGAGGAGATGAGGCCCCGGGTGTACGGGTGTATCGGCTGCTTGAAGATCTCGGTGACCGAGCCCTTCTCGACGATCTGTCCCGCGTACATGACGGCCACCTCGTCGGAGATCTCGGCCACCACGCCCATGTCGTGGGTGATGTAGAGCACCGCCATGCCGATGTCGCGCTGGAGGCTCTTGATCAGGTCGAGGATCTGCGCCTGCACCGTCACGTCGAGGGCGGTGGTGGGTTCGTCGGCGATGAGCAGCTTCGGGTTTCCCGCCAGCGCCATGGCGATCATCACGCGCTGGCGCATGCCGCCCGAGAGCTGGAAGGGGTAGGCGCCGAGCCTGGTCTCGGGCGAGGGCATCTCCACCTTCTTGAGCAGGTCGAGGATGATCTGGCGCTTCTCCTCGCTTTTCATGGCCTCGCGGTGCAGCGTGATGACTTCCTCGATCTGCGCGCCGGCCTTGTGCACCGGGTTGAGGGCGGTCATCGGCTCCTGGAAGACCATCGAGATGACGCCGCCGCGCAGCTTGTACATCTCGTCCACCGGCACCTGCACCAGGTCGGTGCCGTCGAAGAGCACCTGGCCGCCCGTGATCTGCCCGTAGGGCTGGGGAAGGATGCGGATGATCGACGAGGCCGTCACGGTCTTGCCGCAGCCGGATTCGCCCACGAGCGCCAGGGTCTTGCCGGCCTCGATCGACAGCGAGACCTTGTCGACGACCTCGACACTGCCTGAATCCGTGGAGAAGGAGACCGAGAGGTCCTTGATTTCGAGGAGGGCCTTGCCCGCCATGCTGCACCTCGCGAATGGGGGCGGCGCGTGCGCCACCCGCGGATTTCATTGACTGGGATATGCCGGCCGCCCCCTCGTCGGGAGCGGCCGGACGCCTCGCACCGGGGCTCTCGGGCCCCGGGCTGAGGCGAAAGGCTTACTTGGCCTTGAAGGTCTCGTCCTTGATCAGGAGGGGCTTGTAGGCCTTGCCGGACTTCTTCGCGTCGAGCACTTCCTTGCGGATGGCCTCGTCGATCCAGAAATAGCCGCCCGAGATCGGGTCGGTCCAGGTGTCGTCGAACTGCTGGCCGAGCCAGGACGGGTAGCGCACCCACTTCCAGGAGGCGAGGCGGGTGAACGGCACGTAGTAGTTCGGCACCACGAGGGCTTCCTCGTGGACCTTGCGTTCGATCTGCTGCTGGAGCGCGGCCTTCTTCGCGAGCGAAGGCTCGGCGTCGAAGGCGTCGAGCAGCTTGTCCATCTCGGGGTTCGCGTAGTTCCAGAAGTTGTTGGTCTGGGGCTTGGCGTTCTCGGAGTGGAAGTACTGCCAGTAGTTTCCGTAGAGGCCCGTGCTCATGGCGCCCCACCAGGCCTGGAAGTTCTTCTCCAGGATCGAGGTGAAGATGCCGGTCTGCTGCAGCTTGAGCTGCATGTCGAGGCCGGCCTTCTTGGCCTCCTCGCGGAGGATCGAGAGGCGCGCGGTGTGGTTGGGCGAGGAGTAGAGGAGCTCGAAGCTGAGCCGCTGCCCGGCGGCGTTCTTGCGGATGCCGTCCGAGTCGAAGAGGCTGTAGCCGGCCTTGTCGAAGAACTCGCCGGCCTTCTTCGGGTCGAAGTCGGGCTTGCGGAGCTCCTCGGCGTTGAACTTGATGCCGCCGAACACGTGCGCCAGTCCGATGTTGTGGTAGCGCGCGTACTCGCCGCGGAGCTCGGTGTCGATCATCTTCTGGATGTTGATCGCGTAGTACATGCCCCAGCGGACGTTCTTGTCGGCGAAGAGCGGGAACGCGGTGTTCATGATGATGCCGGACACGCCGGTGAGCGGGACGTAGAAGTGGTACTGGCGGTCGATCCAGCCCTTCTTGATGGCCTCGGCGCTCTCGCCGGCGGACCACTCGGTCGGGATGATCTGGAAGAACTGGTCGATCTGGCCGTCATAGAAGTACTTCTTGACGATCTCGTTGCCGCCGGTGATCACCTGGTACTCGAGGAAATCGGCGTTGTAGCGGTACTTGTTGTAGTCGTACTCGTGTCCCCACCAGCCCTTGACCTTGGCGAAGGTGAGGGTTTCGCCCTTCACGAAATCGAGGAGCTTGTAGGGGCCGGTGACGGGTTCGGCCTTCCACTGGTAGGCGTCGACGAAGTCCGCGGGAACCGTGCCGCCATAGAAGTGCGCGGGGCGGGGACCGACCGAGGTGTTGTAGAGCAGGTCGTCCTTGTCCATCGCCACGTTGGCGGTGACCGCGATCACGTAGTCGCCGTAGGCTTTGATGTCGGTTATGGTCTCGGTGTAGTAGTCGTTGTACCAGGGCGCCTGGATGTGGGGGCTCCGCATGAACTGGAGCATGAAGAGGTAGTCCTTCGAGGTGACGGGCACGCCGTCGGACCATTTGACCTTCGGGTTCAGCTTGTAATAGACGGTCTTGCCGTCGGCGCCGAAAGCCCAGTGGGTCGCCTCGCCGGGGATCCATTCCTTGGTCTCGGAGTTGATGTTGATGGTTCCGACGTTGGTCAGGAACAGGCTCCGGTACGCGTGGTTCGAGTTCGGGCCGACGGTGCGGAAGGTGGTCGGGTACTCGGCCATGTAGCCGGACCAGACGCCGCCTGCCTTGGCGCGCTTCGAACCCATGACCGGCGGCTTCGAGGTGTACCAGGTCAGGGTTTCGGGCAGGCCCGCGACCTTGACGGACTTGTCGACGAACGCCGGCGAGGAGAAGTCGGGGCGCTTCTCGGCGGCGAGGGCCTTCTCGTCCGCCGCCACCGCTTTCGACGTGTAGAACGTCTGCGCGGCGAGCGGGGCCAGAAGGAAGAGGGCGACGAGGGCGATGAGCGTCGCCTTCGCGATCCTGGAAATCTTCATGTGGTCCTCCTTGTCATACTTTCGCTACTCCGTTCCGCCTCTGGGCCGCGAGGCCTAGCGGTAGACGGTGTGCTTCCTCGGATCGAACGCGTCCCGGAGGCCTTCGCCCACGAAGGCGATGGTCACGAGGACGAAGGTCATCGCGGTTACGATGGAGGCCAGGATCCAGGGGGCGGCCTCGTACTGCGCGATGCCCATCGAAAGCAGCTCGCCCCAGCTCGGCGTGGGGGCGCGGAGCCCGAAGCCGAGGTAGTCGAGCGCGGTCAGGCTCGAGATGGCGCCCGAGACCGCGAAGGGCAGCGAGGTCAGGATGACGACGAGCACGTTGGGGACGATGTGCACGCCGATGATGCGGAGCGTGCTCGCGCCCATGGCGCGGGCCGCCAGGATGTAGTCGCGCTCGCGTTCGCGGTAGGTCATGGCCCGGACCGACCAGGTGCGCCCGCTCCAGCCGAAGACCACGAAGATGCCGATGAACAGGAGGAAATTCGGCTTGAAGATGGCGCCCAGGATCATCACCACGTAGAGGAAGGGGATGCGTTCCCAGATCTCGATGAGCCGCTGGAAGACCATGTCGAAGGGCCCGCCCCAGTATCCCATGAGGGCGCCGATAACCGTGCCGATCAGGAAGGTCGCGGTCACGTACAGCAGCGCGAAGAGGATGGCGGTGCGGAAGCCGTAGAGCAGGCGCGCCAGGACGTCGCGGCCGATTATGTCGGTGCCGAGGAAATGCCTGCGCTCGGCGGAGGGCGCGTTCGGGGGGTACTCGCCCTCGATGAAGTCCTGCTCGTAGGCGTTCCAGGGCACGGGGGGCAGGATGACCCAGCCCTTGCCGTTCTCCTTGAGCGTCTCCTTGAGTTCGCGGTAGTTCGTCTCGTACTTGTAGTCGAGGCCGAATTCCTGGCCGAGGAAGACGCGCGCGTAGGTCGGGAAGTAGAGCTTGCCTTCGTAATTGACCACGAGGGCGCGCGAGTTGACGAACAGCTCCGCGACCAGGGAAAGCACCAGGAGCGAGCTGATGGCGATGAAGGACCAGTACCCGCGCTTGATCTGGGTGAAGCGCTTGATGCGGGCCTTGGTCAGCGGATCGATGCGGATGCGGAAGCCGGCGCGTTCGTCGGCGCTTCCGGGCGCGTCTCCCGACCTCGGCCGCTTGCGGAACAGTCCGAGGGGCGCCTTCATGCCTTCCTCCCGAAACGTACCCGCGGATCGACGAGCGACACGAAGAAGTCGCTCAGGATATTGCCGATGAGCGAAACGAACGAGCTGATGGCGAGGACGCCGAGGACCACGGGGTAGTCCTGGCCGGTCAGCGAGGTGTAGCCGAGCATGCCCATGCCCCTGATGTTGAAGATGTTCTCGATGAGGAAGGAGCCCGCGAGGAACACGCTGATGATGCCGCCGAAGCCCGCCGCGATCGGGATCAGGCTGTTGCGGAAGGCGTGCTTCCACATGGCGTCCTTGAAGGTCATGCCCTTGGCCACGGCCGTCTTGACGTAGTCGGCGGCCATGTTCTCCATCAGGTTGTTCTTCATGACGATGGTCAGCACCGCGAAGTCGCCGATGACATAGGCGGTGAGGGGCAGGGCCATGTGGGTGATCCGGTCCCAGATCTTCTCGAAGAAGCCCATGGCCAGGTAGTACTTGGACTGGAAGCCGCCGATGGGCAGCCAGCCGAGCCCGAAGGAGAACACCGTGAGCAGGATGATGCCCACGATGAAGCCCGGCAGCGCGTACCCGAAGAAGAGGAGCGCCGAGCTCACGTTGTCGAAGGGCTTGCGGTGCCGCAGGGCCTTCGCGATGCCGAGCGGCACCGAGATCAGGTAGGTCAGGATCAGCGAAGTGACGCCGAACCAGAGGCTGATCGGGACGCGCTGGACTATCATCTCGATGACCGGATCGCCGAAGCGCGTGGACTTGCCGAAGTCGAAGCGCAGGAGCTTGCCGAGCCATTCGACGTAGGCCGGCACGACCGGCTTGTCGAGGCCGTAGAAGGCCTTGAGCTGGTCCATCTGGGCTTCGCTCAGCATGTTCCCGCTCCGGTCGGCGCCCTTGAGCTGGCGGCCGCCCTCGCCGCCCTGGCCCATCATCTGGGCGCGCACGGCTTCCTCGAGAGGGCCGCCGGGCACGAAGCGGGTCAGCGCGAAGATCATGAGCGTGATGCCGAGGAAGGTCGGGATCACCAGGAGGATGCGGTTGAAGAAGTACTTTACCATCTGCTTTGAACCCCCAACACGGGTCCGGAGACGGTAGCACGGCGCCATGTGGGACGCAAGGATTTTCTACGCCGTCGCGTCGCGAAGCTTGCCGCGGAAGCGGCTCCGGCCTATGATCGCTCCATGATCGCGCAATTCCTCCAGATAGCCCTGACCATCGTCATCATCATCGACCCCATCGGCATCGTGCCGCTCTTCATCTCGTCGACGGGCCATCTCGATCCGCGACGCAAGCGCGCCACCATCCGCAAGGCCATCTCGGTGGCGGCTGTCGTCCTGGCCGTATTCATACTCGCCGGCCGCTACATCCTCTCGTTCTTCGCCATCTCGCCGGGGGCTTTCTACATCGCCGGCGGCATCGTGTTCTTCATGATCTCGCTCGACATGCTGCTGGGGCAGAAAAAGCGGACCAAGACCAGCGCGGAGGAGCAGGCCGACGAGGAGCACCTCGAGGTGGCCGTCTTCCCGCTGGCCATTCCCATGATCGCGGGTCCGGGGACCATCACCACGCTGATGCTCTACTCCGCGGGCACGGGCGAGCACCTGGCCATGACGGCCATGCTCTTCGGCGCCGTGGCTCTCGCCCTGGTCCTCGTGTGGGCCGCCATGCGCTCGAGCGCCGTCATCCTCCGCGTGCTGGGCAAGACGGGCGTCTCCGTCATCGAGCGCATGATGGGCCTCGTGCTTTCGGGCCTCGCCGTGCAGTTCGTGTACGACGGCCTCGAGAAGCTCGGGCTCGCTGGCTGAGGCGTCCGGTACTTTGTCGGGCCGGCAAGCGACCGCTCGGTAGCGTCCCGGGCAGTTTCGTCGAGGCTGGCTCCGTCATGGCAAAACGCCCGCGACCGGTGGCCGTATCAAGGCCGCCGGGCGCGGGCGTCAGCCGCCGCGGAGCGGAAGGGAATCTCCCCGTCGCGCCTGCGCCGGGCGTGGCGGACGGCCGATGCCTTCCGCGCCGCGCCCGGTATCTTTATCAGTAGACGACGGGCGGAGCGACCAGCGCGAGCGCGCCGGTCGTGTTCACGAGGCCGTGGCCGGTGGCGTCGGCACCCCACGAGTAGGTAGCGACCGTGCCGCCCGGCAGGTACACGTTGCGCGAGCCGGGCGCGAGCGGGATGGCCGTGGCCTCGAGGATGTCTTCCACCTGGCCGGCGACGAGGGCCGGATCCTTCTCCAGCATGAGCGCGACGATGCCGGCCACGTGGGGGCTGGCCATCGAGGTGCCGCCGAGGAAGTACCAACCGGCCTGGCCGTTGACCTGGTAGGGACCCACGATTTGCGAACCGGGCGCGGCCACGTCGAGGTCGTGCTCGGGCCTGATGGCGCGGCTCGAGAAATCGGTGATGTAGAAGTGGCCCGGGTTTGTCGGTTCGCTCACGTCGATCGAGTACCACCAAGTGGAAAGGCCCTTGTACCATTCGCCGACCCAGCCCGAAGCGGCTACGGAGATGACGGGCTCGTAGGCGCCCGGGTAGCCCATGCCGCGCATGCCGGAGTTGCCGGCCGAGGCGACTATGACGACGCCGGCTTCCACCGCGTAGTCGATGGCGGCCTTCTCGACCGCGTCGAGGATGCCGCCGCCGAGGCTCATGTTGATGACCACGGGATGGGCGGCGAGGGGGCCCTTCTTGAGGTTCGCGACGTAGACTATGCCCTGGGCGATGGCGCTCGAGCGGCCCGAGCCGTTCTGGTTGAGCACCTTGACCGGGATGACGGTCGCGAGCGGGGCGACGCCGTTTATCGCGGTGGCGTTCAGGAAATATCCGAGGATGGTGCTCGTCACGTGGGTGCCGTGGGAATTCTGGTCGTGTTCCCACTTGTTCGGCTGCTCGGAGACGGTGGCGACCTCGACGGCGCCTCCGCCGAAGCTCTTGGCATACTCGACCGCGATCCGCTCGGCGGGGAAGTAGCGCTCCCATCCGTACACGAGGCCCGTGTCGAGCACGGCGACGTACACGCCGGCTCCGGTCTCGGCCACGACGCGCCGGCCGAACCCGGGCTCGGTGACGTCGACGGCGTCGAGGTTCCAGGTCGACATGCCATCCGCCATGTCGGCGGCCGAGAGCGTCGAGACGGGACCCGTGCCGCGCTCGGCGTCGGGGTTGGCCGCGACGACGAAGGGCAGCGCGAGGAGCGCCTCGGGGCTGAGTCCCTTGCCGCTCATGAAAACCGCGCCGAGCTCGGGGATCGTGTCGACGATCCTGCCGTAGGCGGCGAGGGTGGCGAGCTTCGCGTCGTCGAGTTCGCCCTCGACGACGACATTGAGGCTGACGGTCTTCGACGCGGCCGCGCGCGAGGCCGAGCCGTCCGCGACGGCCCCCGACAGCATCGGGAACCCGCAGCTCGCCAGGATGATCGCCGAGAGCCCGACGATCGCGATGAGTGCCTTGCTGAAACGTTTGGACATGGAACCCCTCCTTAGGAGGCAGGACTTGTTGGACTGGTTCCAGTATGGCATGGGTTTTTATGGGCAGAATCGGAAATTAAGGGAACCTCACTCCCCGATCCCTAAGTTCGCCGACAGGCTTGCGAGCCCTGCCATGTCCGCGACCCCGAGCTTGCGGCACGCTCGGGAAAGCGTGTCGCGCACGGTCGAGGACGCGACGTCGGACTCCGCGGCGACCTCCTTCACCGACCTTCCTTCGAGGATGGCCAGGACGGAGCGGCGCATCGACGCGGAAAGGCCGCGCTGGCGTTGCTCCAGGCGATCGCGGACTCGACTGTCGGGTGGTAGAAATTCTACCTCAGGCCGCCTGCCGCGATCGGGGCGAGGGCGCTCGCGAAAAACCGCCAGCTGGCTTTCCGCGCCGCGGGCGACAGGGACGCTATCACCAGGACACCGAGGCCCAGCATGATGAAGGTGCCGAAGATCGATGCCGTGGCGAAGTCGATGCGCCTCACCTGCGCGATACCCTGCACATGATTCCGGTCATCCGAACGACCTTCGCCGCGAGTAATCGCTGTTCGCCCGTGCATGGATACCCGTGGCAGGGCCGTCACGCTTGCTTGCCTCCGCACGCAGATGGGGGAGCGAAAGCCTCGGGAACACCGGTTCCGGCCTAGGGAACTATGTCGTGCCTGCCCGCGAGCGCCACAAGGCCCAGCATGTCTGAAACGCCGAGCTTCCGGTATGCCCTGGCGAGCGAATTGCGAACGGTGGAGTCGGAGACGCCGGCCGCTTCGGCGATCGACTTGATCGACTCGCCCGCTATTATGGAAAGGACGTAGTGCCGCTCCGCCGGCGCGAGCCCCAGGTCAGAAAGCGAAAGGCGCGGTCGGGCGGATCCGTCGAGCGCGGGCCGGCCCGAACGGCGCAGGGTTCCGACTATCAGGGTGAACACCGCGCCGGCGCCGATGCCCGAGGCCGAAAAAGCCGAAAAGAGCAAGGCGTCGATGCCGGAATCGAGATCCGCTCCGGAGAGCAGCGCGCGCAGCGCATGGAGCATGCGTCCCAGCGTGGCGAGCGAAGCGAAGAGGAGCAGGTCGTCGTAGAGCCTCAGGTAGCGGATCCGCGCGTGGTAGCGGAAATTCATGGCGAAGGTCGGCAGGAAGAGCGCCAGTACGCCCGCGGAGAAGGCGACGGTCAAGGAAAGGGCGCGATCGCCCGGGTGGAGGCCCAATGCCGATACGGCGAGGATTTCGGCCGCGGCGACGGCCAGGTACCACCAGGCGGGCGCGCCGGTTCCCAGGACCGCGTGCCCGGCGATGAAGAAGAGCGCGTAGGCGAGTATGCCCGACGCCGCGGCGGCGCGGGCCCACAGGAACGCTTCCGCCGGACCGGAATGCGCGAGGGCGTAGGCCACCGTGTTGAACGCGATCAGGACCAGGCCGGGCAGGACCCAGGGCAACGCGGCCTTCCGGGTGGACGGGTCGGCCGACCAGGCGAAGACCGCGCCGAGGGCGAAGAGGAGGAAGGCGCCCATGACAATCACCGAGGGGAAGTCGAGGGCGTTCATGACCTTGATCGGACCGGCTGAGTCATGGCGTGGCCCGCTTCCTTTCCGCGCGGCGCGCCGCGTGGTTCTTCAAGTGAGTCCGGTCCGGTCTAGCCCGGGAACGGGACGACAGGATAGGGCTTGAACCGATCCGCGGTCAAGAATGAAACATCACTCCGGCGCTTCGCCAGCCTGAGGGCGCGCCATGGATCCGTTCCCCGCTTTCCGGGCCGCTAGCAGGACGGCGAGCATGCCGAGCCCGAGCAGCGAGATCGCCGCCGAGGAGAGGAAGCCCAGTCGGTAGGCCGCCGTAGCGCTGAGGCCCGCCTTGATGAGGGCGTCGATGACCGGGCCCGTCACGAGCGTGGCGGCCAGGCCCCAGCTCAGCATGAAGGTGGCATTGTAATAGGCGAACCAGCGGCCGCGTTTCGCCGGTGGTATGAGCGCGGCGGCGAAGGCGTATGACGCGGCTCCGAACAGCCCTTCGGAGCAGCCCTTGAGCGTCGAGAGCGGGTAGAGGATTGCAAGGCTCGGCGCCGCCGCGTACGACACGAGGTAGAGCGCTCCGGCCGCCGCGCCGGCCAGCATGAGCGCGCCGGCGCCGAAGCGCCGCGAAAGGAGCGCCACCGAAAGCCCGGTCAGGATCAAGGCCGCCGACTCGACGTTCGCAAGCAGGCTGATCTGGCGCGCCGAGGCCGCGAACCCGTCGGCGAGGTCGAGGAACTGCGCCTTGACGGCCACCAGGCTGTTGACGCCGGAGTTCACGAGCAGCATGGCGACGAGGAACAGCGCGAAGGTGCGGAAATCGCCTCTCCCGACGGAGGGCGGGAGGGGCGGCGCGGACGCGTCGGCCTCCGGGCTGCTTCCCGGTTTTCGCGCGCCGCGTGCGAGGCCGCCCTCGGGCATGGCAAGGAAGGGCAGCACCGAGACCAGCATCACCGCGCCCACCGTGAAGAAGATGGCGCCTTCCCGGAAGCCCCACCCGGCGTAGGCGGTGCCGGCGCGGTCGTAGAGGAAGCCGCCCGCGAGCGCCCCCGCGATGCGCCCGAGTCCGCCCACGCTCGCGAGCTTGCCCTGCACGGCGCTCCGCTCGGCGGGCGCGTAGATGTCAGCGATGTAGGCCGACCAGCCGATGTTCGACATCGACCAGAAAATCTCGATGACCGTCAATCCCCAGATGATGACCCAGCCGGACGAGCGGAGATCCGGCGCGTCCGCGTGCAGCCACCAGAGGAGGAAATGACCCGCGCCCGCGAGCAGCTCGCCCCAGACGATCAGGGTCTTCCGCTTCTGGAAGCGGTCGGCCAGGCGACCCCAGACGAAGGTCTGGAAGAGGATGTTGAGCAGCATCGGGATGGTCTCGAAGAGCGTCGTCTCGGTGACGGAGAGCCCGAGGAAGGCCCGGAGGTAGACGCCGAGGAAGGTGTAGAACACGCCCCGCCTGAACATGGCGAGGGCTTGGAAGCTCGAGAGCCCGATGATGACGGAAGCTGGCCGGACGCTGCTCATTGCGGCGAGAGCCTACCCGAAAGCCGCGCCCCATGGCGAGGGGCGGGAAGCGGACCTGCGCGCGGCCGATATGCGCCGCGGCGTAGCCTTTTTCGCCCGACCCGGCGACCGGGGCCGCGCGTGCATGCTATCATCGCGTCCTTCCGGAGGAGCTTCCGATGGCGCGGGACAACTGGATCATCGACGCGGACAATTTCAACATCTCGACCGGCAAGGACATGCTGCTCCTCAACCAGGAGATGATGGACTACCTCGAGAAGGACAACTCCATCCAGTCCTTCGTCGTGGCCACCAAGGGCATCGGCAAGACCATGCTCCTCAAGATGAAGCGCGAGGCCATGGCCGGCTTCCAGATGATCCCCGAGAGCGGCATCGACAAGTTCGCCTTCTCCGACAACCTGAGCCGCGACTCGGTGGAGCTGTTCCGCGACCTGCACAACATCGAGTCGATCTGGTCCATCGCCATCGTCATGGCCACGCTGCGCCGGCTCTCCTACGAGTTCGCGCCGGACGAGCTCAGCCACTTCCTCCAGGGCCTCTACCGCAAGCGCGGAGTCGGCTCGGTCTCGGAGTATTTCAGCCACCTGATCCACGCCGACCGCGACGACTACTTCCGGGCCAAGGCCGACCTCGAGTCGGTGCTCGTGCCGGCCTACAAGCGCGCGGTGACAGCGCCGATCGCCATCTTCATCGACAACATCGACGAGTACTTCAACAAGCACCTGGACCCGGGCGCGGCGGAAAGCGTGGCCGGCGCGCTCGAGCCGGAGCTCTGGTACACCGCGCAGATGGGGCTCGTGCTCTCGTTCTTCAACCTGCACAAGTTCAACCACCACGTGAAGCTCTTCGCCTCGATCCGCAAGGAGGCGCTCGCGCGCTACCGGAAGGAGCTCGTGCTTTTCCAGCAGGTCGGCGAGCGCACCCTCGAGCTCCGCTACTCCAACCTCGAGCTCGAGCGCATCTTCATCAACAATCTCCGCCGCGAGAGCCGCGACCGCTTCGTCGACCCAACCCGTATCGAGAAGGATCCGGTCGCCGCCTGGTTCGGCTTCCCGAGCATCAAGCACAAGCAGGTCAAGTCCGACGAGGACCTCTTCCAGTACCTGGCGCGACACACCCTCTCGCGCCCGCGCGACTTCATGCAGCTCGGCAAGGCCCTGACGCGGCTCGCGCCCGAGGAGCGGAGCCAGGAGTCGGTGCGCTCCGTCGTGCAGGAGGTGTCGGCGGACATCGTGGGCACCTACCTCTCGGAGGTGCGGCCCCACGTCGAGGCCATCGACCTGCAACGGGTCCTGCCCTTCATCGACACCAACGCCCTGAGCCGGGAACGCCTCCGCGAGATCTGCCGCCAGTACAACGCCGTCGTCGTGGGCGGCAAGGCCGGGGCCGCCGTCTCGGACAGCCGCAACCTCTGGATACCCTGCGAGGCTGGCGAGAGCGACTGCGCGGGCTGCGAGGGTTGCGACGTCTTCGGCATCCTCTACAAGCTCGGTTTCCTCGGCCACCTGATCGACGACGGCTCGAAGTCGACGCGCATCCAGAAGTTCTGTCTGCCCGGCGAGCGGACCTTCGAGGGCGGCAGCCAACTGCCGGACTCATCGCTCTACCTGATCCATCCCATCCTCAACTCGACCATCATGGAACGGAACCGCGCCTACATCGGCAACCGCGACAAGCGCAACATCGTCGGCAACGGGCTGCTGTGGCAGCTCGAGGACGAGAAGGCCACGCGCCGCAAGTACTGTGCCATGAAAGCCGACATCTGCGGCTTCTCGAAGATCATGGAACAGGGCGCGAACCGGACGCTCCAGCTCAAGCAGAAGCTCGCCGAGCTGGCCACCGCGGAGAACCTGGACCTCGAGTCGGTCAGCTACTCCGAGGGCGACGCCGTCTCGGCCCTCGAGCGGAACGCCGACCGCGCCGCCGAGGGCGCCTTCCGCCTGCTCGACGCCGTGCGCCGCCTCGGCCTCGAGGTCCGCGTCGCCCTCGACTCGGGCTTCATGACCGTGGCGGCTTCGGGCGCCATGACCGGCACGCCCTACCTGCACTCCGCCCGCGTCGAGCCCCTCGTCGAGCCCAACCAGATCTGGTGCACGGAGGCCTTCGCGAAGGAGCTCGACCGGCTCGGCAGCCTCTACCGCTGCGTGGATCTCTCCGAAAATCCCCCGGCCGCGCTCGCCGCCCGCCGCGGCGCCTCGGGCTTCATCGTCAGCAAGGAAGGCCAGAGCGGGCTCGAGCTGAAGCTGTTCAGGATCGTCAGGGACTAGGCCCGGGACGCCGCCGCCGCCCGGAACGCGACGGAAGGGTCGCTCCCGCGCCGTTCGGCGCGACTCGGGCGACCGGCGGGCCCGTTGCCCGGGGCGACGAGCTCCGGTAGCTCCGCGTAGCGGATCCGCGAGCCGCGGAGCCATTCGTCCGAGGAACGCGCGGCGGCTTCGGCGAGGTGGCGATCGATCCGGGGTTGCCCGGACGGCTTCGCGTCCGGCGCTTCGGTCGGCCCCGCCGCGCCCGGCGGAGCGCCCGAGGCGATCCAGGCCGTCTGGGCGATGGTTTCGAGGCCGAGCTCGCGGCGCAGGGCCCCGAACGCGCCGAGGAGCAGGTCCGCGCCGCGCCGATCGCCGGCCAGGGCGCGGGCGACGCCCAGCTCGCCGAGGACGAAGACCGCGTCGCTCCGCGAGCCTATCGAAACGAAAAGCGAGAGCGAGTCGCGGAGCGTGGCCTCGGCCTCGTCCGCGCGGCCCGAGAGCGCGGCGTTCATGCCGAGCCCCTCGAGCGTCCAGGCTTTGAGGAAGGAATCGCCGAGGGCGTCGAAACCGTCGAGGGCGCGCTCGTAGCAAGGCGCCGCTTCCCTGAAGTCGCCGCGGGTCCTCAGAAGATCGCCGAGCGCCTCGAAGGCGTGCGACTCGATCCATGGATCCTCCGCTTCCCGCGCCAGCCGGACCGCCTCCTCGAGGCCGAGGCGCTGCCGCTCGTCGCCCGGGCTGCCTCCCGTCGTCCCCAGGTCCCAGACCAGGGCCATCGCGAGCAGCCCCGGATCGCCGAGGCCGCGGGCGAGCTCGACGGCGCGTCGGAGTCGCCCGTCGCCGCTCGCGCGGTCGCCGAGCCAGCGCTCGGCCACGCCGAGGTCGGCCAGGCAACGGACCAGGTCGAGCGAGGCCGGACCGGCCTCGAGGAGCGCGAGCGCCTCGAGGTAAAAGCCCCGCGCCTCGCGCCAGGCTCCCTGCGTGAAGCGGAGCCAGCCGAGGGCCCTCAGGCAGGCGCCGCGCAGCGGGCCCGGAGCCTTCCGGCCGGCGGCGAGGGCCTTTTCGAGCGAGCGCTGGCCCGAGGCGAATTGCCCCGACCGATACCAGTACCACTCGAGGGCGGCGCAGAGTCGCAGCGCGTCGTCCGACCCGTCCCGCCCGGCCAGGAAGTCCAGCGCCGCTTCGAAGTTCGCCTCCTCCGGCATGAGCGCGGCGAGGGCCGCGGTCTGGCAGGGGCCTCGAAGGGCCGAGCTTCCCCGTTCGGCGCGCTCGAGGAAATGCAGGGCGTGCCGACGCCTGATTTCCGGAGCGTCCGGTCGCGCCTCGAAGAGCTCCAGCGCGAAGTCGCGGATCGATTCGAGAAAGGCGAGGCGTCCTTTCGTCCCCGCGCGCGATTTCCGGAGCAGGTTGGCGGCAACGAGGATCTCCAGATCGGCCAGCGCGTCGCCGGCCCCCGGGCGAACCGCCTCCGCCGCTTCCACGTCGAAGCCGTCGGGGAAGACCGCGAGCGCGGAGAACAGCGCTCGCGCGGAGGGCGGAAGCAGCTCGTGGCTCCAGGCGATGACGGCGCGCAGGCTGCGGTGCCGCGGTGGGCGCGTCCTGCCCGCGGCGTCGGCAAGATCGAGCTTGCGGTCCATGCGGGCGAGCAGCTCGGCGGGCTCGAGCACGCCCAAGGCGGCCGCCGCGAGCTCCAGGGCCAGGGGCAAGCCGTCGAGCCTGGCGCATAGCCGCGCGCAGTCCTCCAGGCCCGGCCCTTCCACGAAGCCGCCCGAGGCGACCTTTTCCGCCCGGAGGAGGAAGAGCTCGAGCGCCGGCCAGGCCGTTCTCGACGCGGATCGGAGGGACGCTCCTTCGGGCGGGGTCGCGAGGGGTTCGAGCGCGTGGTTCCGTTCCCCGCCCAGGCCGAGGGCGACGCGGCTCGTGCAGAGCAGGGTGAGTCGCGCGGATGCCGCGAGGAGCCAGGCCACCGCGCGCGCGGCGTCCGGCATTTGTTCGAGGTTGTCGAGGACGACGAGGCTCCGCCCCCTTCCGAGCCTCGCCTCGATCCGGTCCGACAGGGCGGCGGGCGATTCCTCCCGCTCGCCGAGGCCGATGGAAGCCGCCACGGCGTAGGGCAGACGATCCTTGTCCCGCAGGGCGGAAAGATCGACGAACCAGGCGCCTCCGGGGAAGGCTCCGCGCTCCAGCCGGAGCAAGGCCCTGGCCACGCTGGTCTTGCCGACGCCGCCGGGGCCGGTGATCGAATGGAGCCGATCCGCGCCCGAGCGAAGCGCCGCGCCGATCGCGGCCAGCTCCCGTTCCCGACCGACGAGCCGATGCTCCGGATCCTCCGGCGGGGAGTCCTCGCCCGAGGGTTCGATGAGTATCTTCGTGCTCTCCGCCGGCTCCCGTCCCAGCTCCTCGCGAACCAGCGCTTCCCAGGTCCGGTAGCGTTCGCGGGCCTGGTCTTCGTTGCCGAGTTCGAGGAGAACGCCGATCTGGAACCTGCGGGCTTCTTCGTCGAAGGGGGCGGCGTTGATCCAGTCCGACGCGAGCGCCGCGGCCTCGCGCGTCCGCGCGGTTCCCGCGAAACGCAGGGCCAGCCGCCTCAGCGCGGACACCCGGGCATCACGGAGCCGTCCCGCCTTCTCGAACTGCCAGTCGTCGAAGCCGCGGCTGTCGGGGAGGAAAAATCCTTCCATGAATCCCCCGCGCCACAAGCGTAGGGCCGCCGTGAGCGAGGATTCGCAACGCGCGCAGGCCAGCTCGGGGACGTGGCACTCGCAAGGACCGACCAGGCCGAGGAACTCCGCGGCGTCGATCCGGAGCGCTCCCGCGTCGAGCGAAACCTGGTCCCCGGCCGTGCGGAAGAGTTCCTGCCCGAGCTCGTGCTCGAGCTCGAAGAGGGAGCGGCGCAGGTTCGATCGAGCGCGGACCTGGTCGCGCTCGGGCCAGAGGAAGGCGGACAGGCTGTCCCGGCCGTGCATGCCGGGTTCGAGCGCCAGGTAGGCGAGCAGCGCGAAGGACTTGCGCCGCGTGAACAGGACTGGTTCGCCAGCGCGGCTCAGCAGGGGCACGCCGAGCAGGGCCAGGGAAAGCGCCGCCGGATCCCGGACTCCGGCTTTCCCGTCGTTTTTTTCCACGTTACGGCGATTATTCGGCAGCGACGGGCCGTTTGCAACGCTCCTGCAACGCCCTTCCGCGAAGATGGAACCATCTGGAATCCAGAGAGGAGGCACCATGAATCGGAAAGTTCGCGGAACGGGCCTGGCGGCTCTCGTCGTCCTCGCGCTCGTCGCGGCCGGATGCGCCGGCGGCCCCGAGGTCCTCGGCGAGTCCGGCGTCCTGGCCGGCACCTGGCGCGGCGGCTCGGCCTACGAGCCCGGCGGGAATCCGGAGACCGATCTCGGCGTCCGCTACCTGCTCAGCCTGACGCCCCTGGGCGGCGGGCGCTTCGGCGCGACCTGGGAAGGCTCCTACGTCCTGCCCGAAGGCTACGCGCGGATGACCCGCTACAGCGGCGAACTGGCCAAGCGGGCGGATGGAAGCTACGAGGTCCTCGGCATCGCGTTCTTCAACACCTCGGCCGTCTTCCCGCCGGACACGCTCCCTCAGGTGTGGGCCATCCACGGCACGGCCGAGCTGCTCGGCGACGGCCGCCTGAGGATCACCTACGACGGCTTCGAGGTCCACGACTGGAAGTCCCGTCCCTTCGTCGATCCGCCGCTGTTCCGGCCCGTCCCGACGCCCATCGTCGAGATCTACCGCCGCGTCGAGTTCGGCGGGAAGTAACGGAAGCCCTCTCCTCCGGCGGCCGCCCTCCTCGTTTTCCTCGGGGAAAGAGGGGAGGGGCCGCCCGGGGCGAGGCTCCGCCTAGTCGCCATGCGGAGGGACGGTCCCGGGAAATTCGGCCGAATCGCAAGCGTCCTCCGCTTTTCGAGCGGTATGTCGGCATGCGTGAACCAAGGAACGTGAAAACCGGGACCCTGCACCTCGTCACGTGCCGGGTCGTGAACGACGAGCGGCTCCTCGCGCCGCCCGAGGCCAAGGATCTCTTCGTCGAGGACCTGGGTCGGCTCCGGGAGAAATACGGGGGCCTCGTCGTCGATTTTTCCGTGCTGGACGACCACGTCCACCTGCTCTTCGAGCCGAGGGGGAGCGCTGACCTGGCCGTCAACATGCGGTGGCTTTTCGGCGTCTTCACCCTGCGCTACAACCGTCGCTTCGGGTCGTCGGGACACCTCTGGGGCCGACGCTACGACTCGCGCCCGATCCGCGGCGGCGCCGAGCTGCTCGAAGCCATCGAACGCATCGACGACAACGCCGTGCGGGCGGGCCTCGCGGAGCGTCCCGAGCAATGGGCATGGAGCGGACTCGTCCAGCACCGCCTGGGCGAAGGAGGCGCGATCGGCGAGCCGCCCCCCTGGCTCGGCCTGATCGCGAGCGCGCACCGGGCCGGACCGGCTACTTCTTCTTGAGCAGCGCCGCGAAGGGGTTGTAGGTCTCGGTATCGTCCGGGCCGTCGAGGTATTTGGACGCGGCCGCGTCCTCCTCGACCGAGCTCGCGGGCTTGAGGGAGATGCGCCGGTTCGCCTGGTCCACGCCGATGACCTGGACCGTGAGGCTCTGCCCGACCTTGAGGCCCGGTCCGTTCTTCGCGCCGTACGCGTTCGCCTTGCTGATCTCGGACTCGTGCAGGAGGCCGTCGAGGCCGGGCTCCAGGGTGACGAAGGCCCCGAACGCGGCCAGGCGGGCGACCGTGCCCGCATGCTTCGAGCCCTCCGGGTACTTCTCCGCCGCGGTATCCCAGGGGTCGGCGAGGAGGCTCTTCATGCTGAGCGTGATGCGCTCGTTCGCCCAGTCGACCTTCAGGACGGAGGCCCGGATTTCCTGGCCGACCGAGAGGACGGCGTGGATGTCATCGACCCGGGACCGGCCGATCTCGGAGACGGGCAGCAGGGCCTGGGCGCCGCCCAGGTCGACGAAAGCGCCGAAGCTCTGGATGGACGCGATGGGGCCCGAAATGACCATGCCCTCGCGGAGCGTCTTTTTCAGCGCCTCGAGCCGTTCCAGGCGGGCCTCTTCGTGGATGGCCCTGTTCGAGACGAGGATCCTGCGGCCGCCTTCCTTGAATTCCTCGATCCTGAAGGGCAGGCGCTTGCCCACGCATTCCGCGGAATCGTCGGAGCGCCGCTCGCCCATCTTGGAATACGGGCAGAAGGCGCGGAACTCGCCGATCTTGATGTCGTAGCCGCCCTTGATCTCCTTCTCGACGAGGCCCTCCACCTGGGTCTTGTCGAGGAAGGCCTGCTCCAGCATTCCCGCGCCGGCGTTGGAACCGTTGATCTTCGTGGTGAAGCGCATGTCGCCGTTCTCGGCGTTGAGGAAGTACACCCGGATCTGGCCGCCCACCTCGCCGGCG
>JAKLEE010000220.1 GCA_022703215.1 Spirochaetota bacterium
CGCGGCCTGCGCCGCGGCCCTGGCCGCCCTCGGCGAGATTCCGGGGGTGTACGCGGAGCCCGATCCGGATCCGGTGAGCCTGCTCTGATCAGGGCTTGTCCGGCTTCGGCCCGACGCCCGGCAGCGAGGCGGCCAGGTGGCGCAGCGCCTCGTCGTCGTCGTAGAAGCTGCGCACGAAACCCTTGAGGTTCACGAGCTCGAAGATGTCCTTGATGTTGGGGGGCACGTGCAGCAGCACGAGGTCGCCGCCGCGGGCCGACAGGTCCTTCTTGGCCCGGATGATGGCGCCGATGCCGGTCGAGTCGATGTAACCGAGCTGCTCCAGGCTGAGGATCACGCGGTGGGCGCCGCCCGCTGCGAGGGTCCGGAGGAGGAGCCCCGCCTCGGCGGCGTCCTCGAGGTCGAGGCTGCCCCGTACCGCCACGCGGACGGCGTATTCGGAGCAGTCGTCCTCGTCGATCCGTTCGATTGCGAGAGGCAGGAATTCGACCGTGAAGAGCATAGCCATATGATGGCCAAACTGTAGTGCCGCTCCGGCAGCTTCGCAAGCCGTCCGCGGCGGTTTCCTGCGCGGAGTCGCCGGGCCGGACTCAGGGAGCGGTCGCGGGAGCCGCCGGAGCCGAGAGCCGGGCGACGGCGTCCCTGGCCTCGGCGAAGGCCGGGGCGAGCTTCAGCGCCTTCTCGTAGAGGCCGCGGGCCCGTTCCTTCTCGCCGAGCGCTTCGACCGCGTTGCCGTATCGGAACCACCAGCGGGCCATGTTAGGCTCGCGCTGCACGGCGATGGCGTAGGCGATGTCGGCATGCTCGAATTTCCGCTGCACCTGGTAGATCTCGCCCATATAGAAGAATGCCGTGGACACGCGCTCGGCGTATTCGCCCGAGTTGTCTATGTAGCGCTGCAGGTTGCGGAGCGAGGCCGCGTAATCCCGGAGGAAGAAATAGGACTCGCCCATGTTCTCGACGATGCGCGCGTCGAATTTCACCTTGAGCCCCGCCTCGCCCACGGCGACCGCCTCGCGGTAGCGGCCGAGCCGGAACAGGGCCCAGCCCTTCACCACGTACGAATCCATGCGCGCCGGATTCTCCGCCAGCTCGGCGTCGCAGACCGCCACCGCTTCCTCGAAGAGCGCGTAGCCTTCCGCGCGCTTGCCGGAGTCCACGAGGGCCCGGCCCTGCTGGATGAGCAGGTTGGCGTCCTTCGCGACCGGCGCGGCCTGTGCCGAGGCGCCCGGGGCGGCCAGGACGAGGAGGGAAAGGACGGCTACGAGCGCGCGCGCGTTGCGGATCGGGAACATGGAGCTCACCTCCGGACTCGGACTGCCTTGAAAGCGGGCGGCTTGCGGGGCCGGGCGAGTATGCCCCGGGGCGGCGGGCGGATTCAAGCGTCCCGCGAGGTGCGGAAGCGCGCCACCGCGTCGGCGAGCGCGGCCACCAGGTCCCGGTTCCGTTCGGCTTCGACGCCGACCACCTTCACGACCTTCGCGAGCGTGGTCGCGGCGCCCGCCTCCTCGCGGACCGCCTCGAAGATCTGGTTGGAGGACTCCACCATGCTCAGCATGGCCTTCTCGATGTCCTTGGAGCCCCGCCGCTGGGCGTCCGCGCGCTCCTTGATGTCCTGCGTCGCCTCGATGAGCGAGGACGAGCTGGAGAGGATCTCCTCCGCGCCGGTGCGCTGCTCCGCCATGCTGGCCGCGATGGTGCGGACCAGCTCGCTCGTCTGGCCGACGCCTTCCCGGATCTTGCCGAAGGCCCCGGAGGCGCGGTCGGAAAGCTCCGCGCCGCGTTCGATGCGGGAGTTCATCTCCTTGATGAGCGCGACGATCTCCTTGGCGCTGCGCGAGGCGTTCTCGGCCAGGTTGCGCACCTCGCCGGCGACCACGGCGAAGCCCGCGCCGGCCTCTCCCGCGTGCGCCGCCTCGATGGCCGCGTTCATGGCCAGGAGGTTGGTCTGCGCGGCTATCTTCGAGATGGACCCGATGATGTCCCGCACCGCCACGGACGAGCGCTCGATCTCGCCGATGGCGGCCTGGCTTTCGAGGAGCGCCTGCCCGCCTTCCTCCGACCAGACCCGCAGCCGGCTGGCCACCTCGTCCGCCTGGGCGGCGGTCCGGTCGACCGAGGCGATGTTCGCTGCCATCTCGGAGATCGCGGCCGAGCTCTGCTCGACGTAACCGGCCTGGGTTCCGACCTGGACGGCGACGGCGTCGACGCTCTCGATGAGTCGCGCGATATCGCCCTCCACCTCGCCGACAGTCGAGGTCTGGATCTCGACCGACTCGTCCACGGAGCGCAGGCTCGTCTCGAGCGCCTCCACCGAGAGGCGCGCATTCTCGGCGCCCTCCGCCAATGACGACGACGAACCGGAGACCGCGCCCGCGACCGAGCGCGTGCCGTCGACGAGGCTCTCGAGGCTGTCGAGGAAGCGGTTGAGGTCGGCGGAAAGCTTGCCGAGCTCGTCGGACCTGACGATGTCGGCCCGCAGCCTGAGGTCGCCGCCGCCCGTGGCGAGCTCCTCCACGCGCCGGCCGACCATCTGCACGCGCTTGCCGATGTTCTTGCCGATGGTGATGAACTGGCTCATTCCCCAGGTGAATCCGATCAGCACGAGGACGCCCGCCTCCAAGGCGAAGCGCGCGAGGTAGCCCGCGGTATCGGCGAGCCCGAGGTCGCCGAAGCGCCGGAGCCTGCCGTACCCGGCGACGAAGAGCGCCACGCCGACGAGCAGCATGGTGGCCGCCCCGGAGAGGATTATCCTCCCGGAGACGGTCGACCTGCGCGCCTTGGGGTCGAGCTCGCGGAAGCCGAGCCGCTCGACGAGGGGCCGGAGGAACTCCTCGACCTGCAGGATGGCCTGCACGGACACCATGAAGCCGATCGACATGTTGAAGAGGATGACGAGCGCTATCTCGAGCGGGTCGTACCTGAGCATGCCCGCCGCGGAGTCGATCGCGATGGTGGCGACCGGTCCCGCGAGATACGCGAAGAACTCGACGCCCACGATGAGGTAGGGCGCCCTGGCGACGGCCCGGCGCGCCTCCTCGCGGAGGGCGTCGTCGGGAACCCGCCCCGCGTCCAGCGCCTTGCCCGCCCTGGCGACCGGAGCCAGCAGGAGGAAGAGCAGGACGGCCATGGTCGACGCCAGCACCGCGACGATGATGTGGAAGGTGCCGAGCTCCGCGTACGTGCCCGCGAGATCCTGCTCGAAGTAGACGCCGATGAAGGTCTGCATCAGGTAGGCCGAAAGGACGTTCAGGAAGACGACGGCGCCCACCGCCACGAGCCTGGCATGCTTCATGCGGATTCCTCCGACGCCCGCGCGCTTGCGGAGGCGTCGAACGCAGTATAGCATGAAGGGAACGACGGAGCGCGCGCGGAGCTGCGCCGAGGCGCATCCTCCCAGGAGAGTGTCACGTGTCCATACCGCTCTCGAAAGCCAAATACGCGTCCCGGGCGGTCTTTTCGCCCCGCGATTTCATCGACTACGCCCGGCGTTCCGGCTTCCTCGGCGACGCGCCCGCGCCCGCGGCCGCGATACTCTGCTACCAGCGCTCGCTCTTCGACTATGTGCGCGCGAACCATGCGGTCGAGGCGCACCCGGACTACTTCGGGTCGAACCTGCAGTACCTGCTCGATTCCGGCCGGTCGGTGGCCCTGGTGGGACGCTTTGGCGTCGGCGCGCCCGCGGCCGCCGTCATGCTCGAGGAGCTGGCTGCCTGGGGCGTCGAGCGCTTCGTTTCCATCGGCACGGCCGGCGCCCTCGTGGAAGGCCTCGAGATCGGTTCGATCGTGGTATGCGAAGGCGCCTTCCGCGACGAGGGCGTCTCCTACCATTACCTACCCGCGGGAGACCGCGCCTACCCTTGCGAGAAGGGTACCCGGGCGCTCGAGGCGGCTTTCGACGCGGCGGGCCTCCCCTGGCGCCGCTGCGTCTCGTGGACCACGGACGCCATCTACCGCGAAACGCCCGCCGACCTGGCCGAGCTCCGCGCGCGCGGAGCCACCGTGGCGGAAATGGAGGCGGCGGCCCTCTTCGCGGTGGCCCGCTACCGCGGCGCGCGCATCGCCAGCTGCTTCACCGTGAGCGACATCGTGGCCGACGACGAGTGGCACCCGGAGTTCCACTCCGAAGAAACCCACGGCGGCCTCGAAGCCCTCTTCAAAGCCTCCCTCGCCGCCCTGTCCGCGCCTTGGTAGAGGAAGAAACCACGGAGGCACGGAGGCACGGAGGGAAAAGGGAGGGAAAATGGGAATCAGGAATTGGTAAATCACCGCCTGGTTCCGTCGGATGATCGCCAACTCTTTCCAGCCATGACATTCCGATATTGAAATCGTGAAAGCCGCCCGAAGGGCCGGCGTGCCGTCCCGGTAATTGCGAAAGCCGCCCGAAGGGCCGGCTTTCGCATTTACCGACCCTCCGGCTTGACCGGCGAGCGAAGCGAGTCCGGTCGAAGCCGGAGGAGCGAACGCGGCGCGAGCCCGCGTTCGCCGGCTTGCACTAAATCTCCATTAGTCATAGTATGAGCCGCATAACCGTTCCCCAACATCCTCACCA
>JAKLEE010000221.1 GCA_022703215.1 Spirochaetota bacterium
ACCGCCGCCGCGCTCGGCCTCGCCGACAAGCAGCTCGTCAAGCTCCGCGTCGGGACCGAGCGCGCCGCCACCTTCGAGAAGGTCCTGCTCCGCGTCAGCGACAAGTTCGCCGCCGAGGCCCACCTCGACTTCGACGAAGGCAACGCGGTCGGCATCGGCAACGGAGCCGAGGGCGAGATCATCGTCGACTGACAGCCATCCGGCCGCCTCCGGGGGCGCCGCCCCCTGGGCGCCCCATCGATCACCCGGACTTTTCCGACGGAGGCGACATGAACCGCGTGGTGCTCAAGGCCCAGGACCTCGACGGCTACCTGACCGAGTCCGACAAGCAGCAACTCGAACGCATGGACGCCCTCTACCGCGAGGCCATGCTCTCCTTCTCCATCCTCTCCTCGTCGCGCTCCGAGTCCGAGCGCCGCCGCGAGGAGACGCGCCTCATCGACCGCTACAACGAGATGGGCGCCTTCATGAAGGAAATCTGCGCCGGAGAGCCGCGCATCCAGGTCTACTCCTTCACCACCCCGCAGGAGAACCACGGCGAGGCGAGCCGCCTCATCGCCAAGCTCCGCGACCAGCGCACCCAGCGCCAGGAATTCGTCTACTACACGCAGCGCGCGTACGAGCTCCTATTCAACCAGGCCTGGGGCCAGGCCAAGAGCGAGAACAAGAACTACCTCATCGTCAAGACGCCCGTCGCCCTGCCCGTGCAGAATTTCGCCGTCCACAAGATCCCGAACATCGACCACGAGATCAACGAGACGGTCATGTGCGTCATGCTCCGCGGCGCTCTCCTGCCCTCGATCATCGTGTCGAAGGAAATCCAGGAGTACTCGTCCACCGGCTACGTCACGCCCTTCGCCCTGTTCAAGATCAAGCGCGACGACTCCAAGCACGAGGACACCATGGAGTACGTGCTCGACCTCGACCGCTCCTACTTCAAGCCCGAGGAGCTCGACGGCAAGGACCTCGTCTTCGCCGACCCCATGAACGCCACGGGCGGCTCGCTCGTCACGGTGGTCAAGTACATCCTCGACCTCGGCGTGAAGCCGCGCTCCATCCGCTTCTTCAACATCATCAGCGCCCTCAAGGGCGCGCTCCGCATCGTGCGCGCCGTGGACAACATGACGGTGCACACGCTCTGGATGGACCCCGTGCTCAACGAGCTCGCCTACATCATGCCGGGCCTCGGCGACGCGGGCGACCGCATCAACGGCCGCGACGAGGACGAAACCCCGCGCGACATCCTCCAGCTCATCGCGGACTACGGCACCAACATCGCCAACCTCTACCGCTCGCAGATCCGCACCATCGAAGAGACGGTGCTCCGCCGATGAATCCGGGGAAGTCGGGGGGAAGAAGGCGGACGGGGCCCGCGCGGTTCCGCGCGGTACTCCTGCTCGCGCTGCTCGCCCCATGGGCCCCGCTCCAGCTGTCGTCCTGCGCCTCGGCCCCCGAGCGGCGCCTGCTCGCCTCGGAGTGGTTCACGCTGGGCAACGCCCGCTTCGCCAAAAAGGAATGGGCCGAGGCCGCCACCGCCTACGGTCGCGCCCTCGCGCTCGACTCCGACCTCGCCGGCGCCCGCTTCAACCTGGCGCGCGCCCTCGCCGAGCTCAAGCGCTCCGCGGAAGCCCTCGAGGCCCTCGCGCCCCTCCTCGACGCCGAACCCGGCAACTCCGAGTTCCTCTCGATGAAAGCCTACGTCCTCTGGCTCTCCGGTGACGCCGAGGCTGCGCGCGAGGTCTACGCGGCGCTCGCGGCCCTCGTCCCCGAGGATCCGAAGACGCGCTACAACCTGGCCGTGCTCGACGAGGCCGCCGGGAATTTCGCCGCCGCGCGCGAGGCCTTCGCGGCCCTGGTCGCCCTCGACCCGAAGGACGCGGACTCGCTCGGCCGCCTGGCCGCCTGCGAAGAGGCTCTCGGCGAGGTAGCGGCAGCCATCGCCGCCCTCGAGGCCTACCTCGAGCTCAAGAGCGGCGACGCCGCCGCCACGGCGAAGCTGGCGGCGTTGAAGGCCCCGCCGCCCGCGCCGGCCGCGGACGCTGACGGAGCCGGGGACCTTCCGGCGCCCGCGACCGCAGCGCCCTAGCGATAGAACCGGGCCCGGGCGGCCTCGCGTTCCGGCGGTAAATTTTTATCGCACTACCCGAAGACGAAGTGGCATATACTCGACAGCCGTGCCGGAGCTACCTGGTCGCGGACCGCGGCGGTCCGCCCGGGGGGAGGGAAACCCGCGCGCTTTGCCGCGCCTTCCCGCCGGCTGCAGGTGGCCGCATGGAAAACCGCACGGTCGGCATCGAGTTCCGCATACTCGCCATATTCCTTCTTTCGCTGCTCTTCCTTTCGATCTCACTCCTCGCCATCGGCATTCCCGCCATACGCTCCATCGGACACGATTCAGCGCTCTCCATGGGCCGCCTCAAGATGTCGGGCGACGTCGAGGCGCTGCGGAGCTACTTCGAATTCGCCTATGGGGAGCTCCGGCTCCTCGACGGCCGGCTGGTCGACGCGGCGGGCGAAGGCATCGAGAATCGCTTGGAGGTGATCGACCGCGTCTCCGCGGAGCTCGGCGTCGTCGCGACGGTCTTCGCCGTGGACGGCGAGGATTTCCGGCGGGTCCTGACCAGCATCCGCGACGCTGAGGGCAAGCGCGTGGTCGGCACCTTGCTCGACCACGAGGGGGCAGCCTACGCTCCGCTCCGGAAAGGGCTCGGCTACGTGGGCCTGGCGACGATATTCGACGGCGAGTACATGACCGGGTACAAGCCCATCCTCGACCGCTCCGGCGCCCTGATCGGCGCGTGGTTCGTCGGCGCCGGCATGTCGAACCTCAACGCCCTGATCGGGACGGGCGTGCGCGTCCAGGTGACCCGCCTGCTGGTCGCGACCGGCGTCATCCTCGTGGCGAGCCTGGTTCTCGGGACCCTGATCGTGCGGCGCACCGTCACCGGCCCTCTCCGCCACGCGGTCGCCGTGCTGCGCGAAGTCTGCGAGGACGAGACCCATCTCGACCTCACCCGCCGGCTCGACGCGCGCGGCCGCCACGAGGTGGGCGCCATGGGCTCCTACGTCAACCTGACGCTCGACAAGGTCCGCGACCTGGTGCTGGAGATCTACGGGCAGTCGGGCTCGCTCTCGCGCTCGGTCGAGTCCCTCGCCTACGGGATGACCGAGGCATCCGGTTCGGTCGAACAGATCGGCTCCGATATCGGCGAGATCCGGCGCCGCATCGAGGCGCAGAACGGCAGCGTCCGCGTCGCGCTCGCGGCGCTCTCTCGCGTCACCGAGCGCATCGGGCGGCTCGACGCCGACATCGAGCGGCAGGCCTCGAGCGTCACCGAGAGCTCGGCTTCGGTGGAGCAGCTGATCGCGAGCATCCAGGCGGTCAACGCGACGCTGGCCGGCAACGCCGAGAACGTCGCCTCGCTCGCGCGCGCCTCCGCGGCGGGCCGGAGCGACCTCGAGGCCGTCACCGCGCGCGTCCGCGACGTCGCGCGGCAGTCGGAGGACCTGCTCGCCATCAGCGAGGTCATCCAGGGCGTGGCCAGCCAGACTGACCTGCTCTCGATGAACGCCGCCATCGAGGCCGCCCACGCGGGCGACGCGGGCCGGGGCTTCTCGGTGGTCGCCGACGAGATCCGCAAGCTCGCGGAGAGCTCCGCGGAACAGTCCCGCATGGTCTCCGGCGCGCTCCAGCGGATCATCGAGGAGATGCGCGCCATCTCCGAGGCCACGGAATCGGTGACCGCGCAGTTCGAGTCCATCGACGGGCGCATCGCCGACGTGTCCAACCGCGAGCGCGGCATCCGCGACGCCATGGAAGAGCAGGGCGCGGGCTCGAAGGAGATCCTCTCCGCGGTCGGCGAGCTCAACGAGATCACGAGCCGCGTCAAGGAAGGCTCCGCCGAGATGCTTTCCGGCAGCCGCGAGGCGCGGGCTTCCGGCGACGCGCTCGAAGCGCTCTCCGCCGAGGTGGCCTCCAGCGTCGCGCGCATCGCGGAGGGGCTCGTCCACATCGAGAAGGCCATGGCCGCGGTCAAGAGCGCTTCCGGCGGGACCGCAGCCAGCGTCGCCGCCCTGTCGGCCCAAGTGGCGCGGTTCAAGGCATGAGCGCCCGGGATCGCCGCGCTCGGGCCGTCCCGGAGGACCGGGCCGTCCCGAACCTGGCTGTCGGGAGCACCCGCTTCGCCTCGATCGACCTGGTCCGCGGCGCCGTCATGCTCCTCATGCTGCTCGACCACGTCCGCGCCACCTGGAACGCCGGGACCGGCATCGATCCGCTCGATGCGCTGGCCACGACGCCGCTCCTCTTCCTCACGCGCTGGATCACCCATTTCTGCGCCCCGGCTTTCGCGCTCCTCGCGGGCTCGGGCGCCCGGCTCGCGCTCGACGCGGCCTCGGGGACGGGCGGTCCCGACGGCCCGGCCGCCCGTGTCGCGGCGCGGCGCCTCGCCCTGCGGGGCCTCGTCGTCGTCGCGCTCGAGATTTTCGTCATCTCCCCGGCGCGCGGGCTCGTCCCCTTCGTCAACGGCGTCATCTTCCAGGTGCTCTGGG
>JAKLEE010000222.1 GCA_022703215.1 Spirochaetota bacterium
CAACGGCGGCTTCGTCTTCGGCGGCTACAGCCTCGACGGCGCCGATCTCGCGGCCCGGCTCGGTGTCGAGACGGCGCGCGCCAGCTACCGTCTGACGCAATCGGCCGTGGCCCTGATCCGCAGGCGCATCGCGGCGCATGCGATCGCGTGCGAGGCGGTCGAGGGCGGCGCGCTGCTCGCCCGCGACGAGGAGGGCGAGCCCGGGCCGCTCCGCAAGTCGCGCCGCCACCAGCCCGGCGACCAGGCCGGCCTGCGCCCGCCGCTCGCCTTCCGTTTCCGCGTCGCCGCCCGAGCGGCTTTTCCAATGATTGACGAACACGACCAGCGGCAGCCCTGCGGCGTCCAGCTCGATTTCGAGCACGGCCCGGTCCGCGACGCTCCCGTCGGCGAGCGCGGCCGAATGGGATCGCGCGGCGGTGATCGGCAGCTTCGAGAGGACGCCGACCCGCACCGCGGCAGGCAGGACGCCGGGATCGCCCGCGACGACCCGCCAATCGTAACCCCTACGGGCGAGCGGTCCGGCCGCCAGATCGTCGAGCACGCGAAGGTTCTCCGCCTCCTGGACGAGCACCAGATCCGGCCCGCCCGCCGTCGAGGCCAGAATGACCTTGGCCGCGAGCGCCAGGCGCATGCGGTAATCGGCCTCCGACCAGTCGCCTTCCGCGATGCTCCAATCGTCGTATTCATTGCCCGAGTCGACGGGATCGAAGAGGTTCATGAGGTTCCATGACATGACCGTTACGCCGTCGTTTCCGGACGAGGCCAAGGGCGGCGCGCAGCCGGCGCAGGCCGCTGCGGCGATGACGAGCGCCGGACAGAGCGCGGCGAGGGCCCTGATCGGCGCCGACAGGCGGAGACGTTGCATGAAGACTCCTCGCGGGCGCGCGAGGCGATTCGTGGCCGCCTGATTGCCGTGATGGCGACCGGCCGGCGGCGGCGTGAAGGCGAAGCCCGTACGGGAAGTTGGACGGGGGTGGGGGCGAAGCGCACGCCTTGACGGCGAAGCCCCTTTCCCCCATCCCCCGTCGGCGTCCCGGCGGCGACGGTTTCTAGTTCTCTGCCACGTGCCCGCGCGCGATATCCGCGGCGCTTTTCGCGAGCGCTTGCGGATCGAGGTCCACGGGGACGAATTTCTCTCCGGTGATCGCCTCGAAGGCGCGGACGTAGCGGAGGGCGGTCTCGACGCGCAGCTCGTCGGGGATGGAAGGCGGCTCGCCGTCGCCGGACCAACCGCGGTCCATGAGCCAGCGGCGAAAGGCTTCCTTGTCGAGCTCGCGCTGGGCGTCGCGGGCGGTGAAGCGTTCGGCGTAGCCGTCCGCGTACCAGTAGCGGCTGGAGTCGGGGGTGTGCAGCTCGTCGGCCACCACGAGGCGGCCGTCGACGAGCCCGAATTCGTACTTGGTGTCCACGAGTATCAGGCCGCGCCGGGCGGCGAGCTCCTGCCCGCGGCGGAAGAGGGACAGGGCCGCGCGCTCGACCTCGGCCCAGAGTCCGCGCTCCACGAGTCCCGACGCGACGAGCTCGGCGCCGGAGACGGGCCGGTCGTGGCCGGAAGCTTCCTTGGTGGAAGGGGTGATTATCGGTACGGGGAATTTCTCGTCGCGCTCGAGGCCCGAGGGCAGGACGAGGCCGGATACGGGGCGGCCCTCGCGGTAGTCGCGCCAGGCGGAGCCGGAAAGGTAGCCGCGCACGACCACCTCGACCGGCAGCATGGCCGCCTTGCGGACCAGGGCGCAACGGCCGGTGGCCGCGGTGATGTCGAGGCCGCCGGTTCTTTCGGGGCCGACCAGGTGGTTGGGCACGAGGTCCGCGGTCTCGCGGAACCAGAAGGCGGCGATCCGGGCGAGCACCTCGCCCTTGAAAGGTATGGCGGAAAGGACGCGGTCGAAGGCGGAAATGCGGTCCGAGGCGACGAGGAGGAGGCGCTCCTTGCCGGCGACGACGTCGCGGACCTTGCCGCGGTAGACGGGAAGGCCGGCCGCGGCCTCTTCGGGCAAGGACCCGAAGGTCCGCCCGAGCGCGGCCGCGGCGACCTCGGCCCTCACGCCCCGAGCTCCTCGCGCTTGGACACGACCCGCGAGACGAGTCCGTAGGCGATGGCCTCCTCGGCGTTCATCCAGTAATCGCGGTCGGTGTCGCGCGCGATGCGCTCGAGGCTCTGGCCGGTCTCCTCGGCGATGATGGCGTTGATCCGCTGCTTGGCGCGCTCGAGCTCGCGGGCGTGGATCTCGATGTCGGTGGCGACGCCGCGCATGCCCGAGAGGGGCTGGTGGATCAGGTAGTGCGAGTTCGGGAGGCCGAGGCGGCGCTCCTTCGGGGCGGCCAGCAGGATCAGGGCCGCCGCGCTGGCCACGAGGCCCATACCCACGATGATGACCGGAGGCTTCACGAAGCGGATCATGTCGAAGATGGCGAAGCCCGCGTCGACGTCACCGCCGGGCGAGTCGATGAAGAGCTTGATCGGGTCGGTCTCGGACATGGCCTCGAGCATGAGCAGGCGCGAGACGATCTTCTCGGCCTGGTCCTTGTCCACCTCGCCCGAGAGCAGGATGGTCCGGGTCTTGAGGAACTTCTCGGCCAGCGGATCGGGGCCGGCCGGGCGCTCGGACTTCTCGTCTTCCTCGTCGGCGCGGGGGCGGGCGAACTGGCTGCTCGTCATGGTCACGCTGGACTCCTTGCGTTCGTAGTCGATGGTTTCGAGTATACCGAAAACGGCCCCCGGAGGCTATCGCGGGCCCGCGGGGCACGGCGCTTGGTGCTCAAAGCTGGGGCATATGACGCTGGCTGGTATCCATTACATAGCCTATTTGTTATATTAAAACATGAGAAGCGTCCGCGGCAGCGTAGCTTCACAGTTCAAATGATGCCGAGTCCGGTCGGGCCTGTCGTGGAACCGGTGCCGCCCCGGACCCCGGCAAGGAGTTTCACATGAAGACCGCTACCCTCGCCGTCCTGGCGGGTCTTTCCTTCATCCTCGCCGCCTGCGCGCCGAAGCCGATGCCAGCCATCGACGGGGCGACGCCTCAGCAGTCCGCAAGCTCCGGCGAGGACCCGGTCCTCATCCCGGACGCGAGCACATCGAAACCCTGGTACGCCGACAGGCTCGAGACCCTCGGCTTCTTCGTCTTCCCGGAACCGGTCGCACTGCCGCCCTTCACCCTGCCCGGCTTTCCCTCGGGAACCGTGGATTCCTCCAAGCTGGCCGGCAAGGCGACCTTGCTCAACTTTTGGGCGACCTGGTGCCCGCCCTGCCGTCAGGAGATGCCCTCCATCGAGGCGCTCTGGAAGAAAATGCAGGGCGAGGCCTTCGACGTCGTCGCCATCAGTGTCCGGGAGAGCCGCAAGACCGTCGAAACCTTCATGAAGGAGTACCCTTACACCTTCCCGATCTATCTCGACGAGTCAGGCGACGTCTCCGGCATGTTCGTGAGCCAGGGTATCCCGACCACCTTCATCCTCGACAAGACCGGCATGGTGATCGCGGGCACGGTCGGCGGCCGCTCCTACGACGGCCCCGAGCTCGTGGCGTTCTTCAAGGAACTGGCCGCCAAATGATGACGGAAGTTCCCGGGCTCGCGGCCGCCTTCGCGGCGGGACTGCTCTCGTTCCTCTCCCCCTGCGTCCTGCCCCTGATTCCGGGCTACCTTTCCTTCATCACCGGCCGGAGCGCGTCGTCCATCAAGGCAGGAGCGGTTTCGAAGCCCCTGGTGTTTGTCCGCACGGTTTTTTTCGTGCTCGGCTTCACGGTGGTTTTCGTCGCCCTCGGTTTCGCCTTCCGCGGAGCCTTCGCCATCGGAGGCGCCCGCCGGACCCTGACCATGATCGCCGGCGCCGTCGTCGTGCTGTTCGGCCTCAACACCCTCTTCGAGTTCGCGCGCTTCCTCGAGATGGAGAAACGCTTCCATCCGGCCAAGGGGAAGGGCGGTCCCTTCGGCGCCTTCCTGCTCGGCGTCGCCTTCGCGGCGGGCTGGTCCCCCTGTGTCGGTCCCATGCTCGGCTCGATCCTGCTCTACGCCGGGCGCTCGGGCACGACGGTCCAGGCGGCCGCCCTGCTCGCCTCCTACACCATCGGATTCTCCCTGCCCTTCCTGGCCGCGGGCCTCTTCTTCGAGCGGACCAAGGGGCTCCTGGATTTTTTCAAGCGGCACGGACTCGCCGTGCGCGTCGTTTCGGGGCTCCTGCTGGTCGGCCTCGGCCTGGCCATGCTGCTCGGGCAGCTCGACCTGCTCAACGGCGTCTTCGCCCGCGCGGGCTGGGCTTTGCGGGAAGCCGCCGAGACCCATCCCGAGGCGGCCCGGCTCTGGGCGCTCGGAACCTACGCCCTGCTGTTCTGCCTCTCGACCCTGCTCGCCCTCGCCACGGACCGGCGGGACAGGGCTCGCTTCAATGCGCGGCACGGCGAGGAGCAGGCCGCCAACAATCCCGCCGGGCGCCGAACTTCGCTTCGGCACCCCGCGCGCCTTTCCTTCATGGCGCTGCTGGCA
>JAKLEE010000223.1 GCA_022703215.1 Spirochaetota bacterium
ATGATGGGCGCTGCGGCCTCCGAGGGATTCGCGTCCCTATACGCGCAGTCGTTCAGCTTCATCAACAAGCAGCAACTAGAGCTCGCCGCGGCCGACTACATGGCCGAGGGCGAGGCGATCCGGACCAATCCCACCTTCTCCCGTGATGAACGGTACGCAAAGACGCGGGAATGGCTCGAACGGGGGAAGGGCTACGGATTCACCGACAAGCTCAAGCTCACCGAGGCAGGATTCTCGGCGGATCGAGACTACCGGATCGGAACGGTCCTCGATGCCGCTATGGAGCTCGGCCCGCGCGCCGGATACGAGTTCGTCCTCGACGACGACGCGATGACCGTCCGCGGCTTCGCGCTACCCGACGACGAGCGGGCGGAAGTCATAAGGGCAATGGGAGCCGACTACAAGGCCGCTTCCTCCGCGGCTCTCGGGGACGTGACCAACCTCGTCACGGAGTCCACCGGGCGCTTCATCGGCCAGGAGGACCTTCTTTCCCTGCCGTCGCTGGCCAATCTGAGCGACGACGACAAGGTTACGGCCATGAGCGCCGTTTCAAAGCACAACAACGCCGTGATGGTCGAGCTCTACGATGACCAGATCACCGATTCCTACTACAACGCCGGGAAGCTCCAGGCCATCAAGAAGAACCTGGTCGCCGAAGTGGACGATTGGGTCGGGACGGACCAGGAGAAGGAACGGCTCCGGCTGATAAAGCGCATCGACGACCGGATCAAGGACCTGGAGACGGCCGCGTCGGGTGGCTCCTCGGGATCGGGCGCCGACATTCGCGTTCGTATCGCGCTCGCTGCCGAAGCCTTCAAGCGCGGCGTTCCGTTCGAGGGAAAGCCCATGACCGCGGGCGTGCTCCGCGGGCTTGTGGACAGCTACGTCGTCCTGGGCGGGGACACTGCGGTCGCCGAGTACAAGAACGCCCTCTCGATGTTCCAGCCCGGATGGCTCAACGGGTACGAGGATCGCGTCGAGCGCAGGGTGAAGCTCTTTGACAAGAAAACCGACCCCGCGATCATATCGGACTATTGGGAGAAGGCCCACGACGAAATCCTCAAGAACCCGAGCATGACCGGGGAGCAGGTGGACAAGATGCTCGACGGCCTCTACGCGGTCGCCACGGCCAAGACCTACGACGTACTCCGCGGGAAAGTCATGGACGATGCCTTCGGCAAGGAAAAGCTCTTTGCCTCGATCGGCGGAATCATCGACGAGGGCAAGACGGACTACGCCATGAGCGTGGATCCGCTGACCGGAAACGTCGAGTACGCGCCTGGCATGAGGGACCGTCTCGAAGCGACGATCGAATGGCGCGCGCAGAAGGCGGCCTCCATCCTCGGTGAAGGAGTGAGCGCCGACACCGATTGGGAGACCGGCAAGCAGATTTTCCGCAAGGGCGCGCTCCGGTACACCTTCAAGGGGAACGACCTCTATATCCTGGGCGATGACGGGAAGCTCGGGAAGAAATACGACCCGAAGGGCGAATCGAAGGGCGCCGGTCTCGGGACGCTTCCGGGGACGATCGCCGCGGGGATCACCAACGCAACCGAGAGCCTCAAAGCCGAGCTCGCGAAGGCCAGGACCAGCGCGGAAAAGCAGGATATTCTGAAAGCCTATTGGGAAGCGGGCGACGTGCCGTGGCCCACCATCCAGGCTTTAGGCTATACTGGCCCCAAGGAGTAGCGAATTGCCCAACCCCTTCGGCTTCATCAAGAACGACACGGCAGCGGCGCAGGGTACGGATCCGTTCAGCGTTCTTGACCAGGACGTGAAGGGGATCGTCGAGACTTCGAGCATCGGCGGGATCCCGGTCCAGCAGTGGGAGTGGGACGTTATCTCGGGCGCCATCGCCCAGGCCGAGGACTACGAGACGGAAGCCTACCGATGGGCGAACGCTCTCCAGATGTCCAGGCTCGAATCCATCGACCTCGCCACCGCCTACGAAAACCTCGACGCCCTCAACCTGAAATGGCTCGGGAAGGTGAATCCCCCCAAGACCGCGACGAAGGCAATCGTCGATTCCTGGTCGCTCGGGCGGCTCACCAATCAGATGAACGACGCCGGCATAGCCTGGATGCTATCAGGCGGGAAGGACGCGGGCGCCTATTCCAAATACAAGGAGCTAGAGGCGAAGCAGGCCGCCCTCGCCGATAACGTGGAGGATCGGTCGCTAATCACGGAAGCTCTCAAGGCTGGCGCGCAGTCGGTTCCCTTCACGCTCAAGTCGGCGGCCTACGGTGGCGCGGCTCTCGGGATCGGAGCATTGGCAACCGGCGGTCTGTCCGCTCCCGCTTCGGTCGCGCTCTACAAGTGGGGTTCGACCCTCGGCTCGGCCGTTTCCGTGGCTGGCCTCGAATACACCCGCATGATGGAGAATGGCGTCACGCACGAGGTCGCGATGCCGCTCGCCCTCGCCTCCGCCAGCGTCCAGGGAGTCATCGAAACCGCCCTTGGCGCCGACCGCGCGATAGCGTCGCTCCTCTCCGGGGGCGCCCTCAAGTCGCTCTCGTCGTCCGTTGCGAGCAAGGTGCTTATCAAGGGCATCATCCCGACCATCGCGACCAGGGCGGCGACGCGCTACGTCATGACGGGTATCGAGGAAGCGATCGAGGAAGGGACGCAGGAGCTCTCGTCATGGGTCGCCGACGCCGTGGCCGCCGAGATTATGGAGCTCAAGGGCGTCAAGATCGACCGCGAAACCCTCGTCGAGACGATGGGATCCGTGTGGGAATCGGCGAAGCAGGGAGCCCTCGCAAGCGCCGCTATGGGCATCATTGGCATCCCGCTCGGAGCGAAGTCTGATTACAAGGCTCTCTCCGCGGCGAAGGAAGCCGCGAAGGGAATGAGCCGCGAGTCGTTCAAGGCCGCGGCTACTGCGGGTGGACCGATCGCGGAGGTCCTGGAATCCGTCGAGCCCGAGAAGCGCGACGCGGTCCTCGACCAGGTGTGGGAGGGAGCGCAGCGCGAAGCGAAGGCCGACATGGAGAAGGCGTCCGCGAAGAAGGCTCCCGACCGGATCGACTCAGGCGCGCTCTACACCGGGCAGAAACTCGAACGGCTCAGGGACGACGGGACGAAAGAGGTCGTGTTCAAGGCCGGCTCGCCGAAAACCGGGGATCGCTACGGCTATATCCGCGCAGAAATCACGGACGACGAGATCGTGGTCCTCGAAGCGAACGTCAAGAAGGACTACGAGGGGATCCGCAACGAGATCATGCTGGAAATGGCCGCCAGCTATCCTGGTCTCAAGATCACCACGGGAGCAGGATCCACGGAGCGGGCAAAGGCCGTCGTCGAAGCACTCACCGAGGCCAACCCGCGCGGCGCCGAGGCAGGAGCTCAGTGGTTCACGGTCGATGAATCGGCCGCGTCGAAGGCCGCGTCCAAGCTCCGCGCCAGGCTGATCGAAACGATGCCGAACATGACCCGCGCCCAGGTCGAGACGGGAATTATGCTTCACGAGCTCCGGGCCAACGCCATGAAGCTCTCGTTCGATAAGTACATGGAGCAGGAGTTCTCGGGCGAAATCCTCTCGACCGACAACGAAAAGCTCCAGGCGCTCTACAAGGACCAGCTCGCGGCAGAAGCCGGGCCGAACGGAGCACTCGGCGGCGTCCAGTTCAAGGGCAAGGTGTCGGTCGGCGAATCACTCAGGGACGCGAAGGCCCTCGTATACGTCTCGGGTAACGCCGACTTCACCACCTGGGTCCACGAATCCGGCCACGTTTTCCGCAAGCAGCTCGACGGGACGGACCTCGGGAAGCAGCTCGACGAGGCTATGGGGATCGCCGGAGGGGTGTGGACCCGCGACGACGAGGAACGGTTCGTCGATCACTTCCTCGGCTGGCTCTCGAAGGGCGAGGTCAAGGAAGAAAAGCTCAAGGGCGTGTTCCACGAGCTCGCGAAGTGGCTCGTCCGCCTGTTCAAGGCGCTCACCGGGGCGGGCGAGAAGGTCGATCCCCGAATCTCAAGCGTCCTGGAGCAGCTTTTCACGTCCGACACGTCCGGAATCGCCCAGGCATCCGCCGCGGTCGAGGCTGAATTCGCCGCCATCGAGGAAGAGGCCCAGGACGAGCCCGCCCCGATTCAAGCCGACGAGGACGAGGAAGCCGAGGAAGAAATCGACATCACCCCGGCCACGACCCTGGACAAGGGGGAGAATCCCGTCCGCGAGGTCCCGGTCGCCGACATTCAGCTTTCCGAGGACGTTCCCAATTTCAAGGAAGGGGCGAACGCGAAAAGCGGCGCCGTGGAGCCGCTCAAATCGAGCCGCTACGAGCGCCTGGGCACGGCTCCGATAGTGGTATGGGAGCGGAAAAGCGGTAGACTAGAGGTAATCACCGGGCGGCACCGCCTTGACCTGGCGCGCCGGCTCGGGGAACGGACCATCCCGGCCCAGGTGGTCAGGGAGGCAGACGGGTTCACCCAGGCGCAGGCGATGACCTTTGACGCCGAGGCGAACAT
>JAKLEE010000224.1 GCA_022703215.1 Spirochaetota bacterium
CGAGGACGTCATGGCCCTCAGCCTGCCTGGCCTGCTCGTCGACGACGCCTCCATCGAGCGGGGCCTCGCCGCCGCCCGCCCCATCCTCGAGCGCGAGATGGCGAAGGAGGGCCTGGTCGTGGTCGCGTGGACCAAGGCCGGCTGGGCGCGCATCTTCTCCCGGAAGCCCATCCCCTCGGTCGCCGCCTTCAAGGGGCTGCGCTTCGCCGTCCCCTCGGACGACAGCAATCTGACCCCCATACTCCAGGGCCTCGGCGCGGTGCCGATCCGCACCGAGACCGGCGCCGTCATCCAGCGGCTCACCACGGGCGCCCTGGACGCCATGATCTACAGCCCGCTCCTCGTGTCCGCGCAGTGGTCCTTCTTCCGGTCAAGCATCGCGGCGGTCTCCGACGAGCCGGTCGCACCCGTTTTCGGCGCCCTGGTCGTCACGAAGAAGACCTGGGACAAGGTTCCCGCGGACCTCAAGCCCGCGCTGATCGCGGCCGCCGAGGCGGCCGCCGCGGAAATCTCGCGCGAAAGCGACCGCTACGAGGAACTCGGCATCGCCGCCATGGTCAGGGACGGCCTCGTACGGACGAAGCTCGACGCCGCCGCGGCCGCGGAATGGCGCCGGACTTTCGCCGTCACCCGGGACCGCTATGCCCCGACGCTCTTCTCGAAGGAGATCGTGGACGCCCTCCTGCGCGCCGCGGGGACCTCGGCGCCATGAGCGACCATATCGCCCTGCCCCAGGATCCGGCCTCGCGCGCCTCGGCTATCGCGGCGGGCGCCGCCTGGATCGCGGCGATCCTCATGGTCGGCGCGCCGGTGCTGAACTTCTTCGCGGTGCTGCTCTTCGGCCGGGGCTTCGCGGAAGCCTCCATGTTCTCCCAGCACCTCGGCGTGGTGCTGGCCTTCTCGGGCGCGGTGATGGCCTCGGCCACCCGGAGCCACCTCGCCCTGGGCGCGCGCTCGCGCGAGATCAAGGGCGGCCACGGCCTCCGCGAGGGATTCGTCCTTTCGACCTCGGTGGCCGTCGAAACGGTCTGGGCCATTTCCGGGCTCTCGCTCGCCCTGCTCGGCTTCGGGGACGAGAAGGTGGGATTCCTCAGGGTGAGCCACCTGGCCTGGGCCTTTCCGATCGGGTTCCTGGGCATGGCCGTGGCGGATCTCGCGGCCAGTCCCCTTCCCTTCCTCGGACGCCTCCTTTCCGCCATCGCCGGCATGGGATCCGGCCTCCTCCTCGCCGGGGGCTCGGCGGCGAACGTCGCGTACGCGTTCGGTTCCTCGGCCTCCTTCCTCGAGGGCTGGGCCGCCCTTTCGAGCGTCGTCGCGACCTGGGCCGCGTGGCCGCTCGCGGTCCTGCTCGTCGCGGCGGGCTTGATGGGGGCCCCGCTCTTCGTCGTCATGGCCGGACTGGCCGCGGCGCTCTTCGTCAAGGACGGCATGGTCGTCGAACTGGCCGCGAGCGAATCGTGGAGCATGCTCCGCAGCGCGAACGTGGCGGCCATCCCGGTCTTCACCCTGACCGGCTTCCTGCTCGCCGCCTCGCGCTCGGGCGACCGCCTGGTCACGCTCTTCCGCTCGGCCTTCCACCGCATGCCCGGCGGCTCCGTGGTGGCGGCGGTGATCGTCTGCGCCTTCTTCTCCACCTTCACCGGCTCGAACGGCGTCGCCATCCTGGCCCTCGGCCCCGTGCTCGCCTTCGCCATCTCGAAGGGCGAAGGCATGGCCGAGGACAAGGCGCAGGGCCTCGTGACGGCGAGCGGCTCCATCGGCCTGCTCTTCCCGCCGAGCCTCGCGGTCATCGTCTACGGCGTCACGGCGCAGTTCGTCTACGGCCCCGGTCGCGCCATCGACCTCATGGACTTCTTCCGCGGCGGACTCATCCCGGGCCTCCTCTTCGTTCTGGCCACCATCGCCACCGGACTCGTTCCGCTCTGGGGACGCGGCAAACGGCCGCGCGAGGAGCCCGCGACGAAGACGGGACGCGCCATGCTGGACGCGATCCCGGAACTCGCCCTGCCGCTCCTCATCGCCCTCCTCTTCTTCACCGGATCCGCGGGGGTGTTCGAGATCGGCGCGCTCTCGGTCACCTGGGTGCTCGCCTGGGGCTTCATCCGCAAGGAATACAGCCTCGCGGGGCTGCTCGCGGCCGGACGCAGGGCCTTCCCGGTCATCGGCGGCACGCTCGTGCTCCTCGCGGCGGCACGCGGGCTCTCCTACTTCATCATCGACGCGGGCATCCCCTCGCTCGTGACGGGTTTCGTCACGACCTGGATCACCTCGCGCCACCTGTTCATCCTGGCCCTCACCCTCGTATTGCTCGCCGCCGGCTGCGTAATGGACGTCTTTTCAGCCGTCCTCGTGCTCGCGCCCCTCGTGATACCCGCCGCGGATCTCTACGGGATCCACCCCGTGCACCTGTCCGCGATCTTCATCTCGAACCTGGCGGTGGGCTTCCTGACGCCGCCCGTGGGCATGAACCTCTTCCTCGGCAGCTACGCCTTCGGGCGCCCGATCTGGTCCGTCTGGCGCTCAGCCCGCCCCTTCTTCCTCGTACAGCTGGCCATCGCGCTCGCCGTGGCCTACCTGCCCTTCCTCAGCCTCTCGTTCGTGAAGTGATGGCCCGCATGAAGATTCCCGCCCTGGACGGCCTGCGCCTCCATCCCGACGCCCTCCCCATCGACGAGGTTCCGGACGGGGCGCGCGGCGCGGTGCTCTACATCCACGGCTTCACGGGCTATCCTGGCGAGGCGCGGCCCCTGGCGGACAGGCTGCTCCGGGCCGGCTGGGCCGTCTCCGCGCCGCGCCTGCCCGGCCACGGCAGCATCCGTTCGGATTTCCTCTCGACGGAGAGGCGCGACTGGCTCAGGCGCTCGGTCGACGCCCTGCTCGAGCTCCGCTCGCGCTTCCCGCTCGTGTACGCCTGCGGACACTCGATGGGGGGCCTGCTCGCGACCATGGCCGCCGCGCGGGTACCGGTCGACGGGCTCGTGCTCCTTGCCCCGGGCTTCCTCCTGCCCGGGCGCATCAAGGCCGCCCCCTTCCTGGCCCCCTTCGTCCCCTTCGTGCGACGCGGCCTCCCGCTTCCCGCCTGGGACCGTGAGGAACCCCGCCGGACCTACCACGCCGAGTACCGTTCCGACGACATGGTGCGGCCGGCCGCCGAGCTCCTCAGGCTCTCGCGCGAGGCGCTGCGCGAACTGCCCGCCATCCGCTGCCGGGTGCTCGTCATCGGGGCGGAGATGGACCGGTCGGTACCGCCCCGCGTGGTCGAGCTGGTGAAGGAGCGCGCGACGGGGGCCGCGTCGGTGGAGACCGAGCTCATGGAGGGCGTCGGACACCTGTTCCATTTCGTCGACGATCCCGACCGGGCCGCGGCGCGCGTGCTCCGCTTCCTCGCGGGCGAGCGGGAGATGTGAGGAGCCAGGCTCGTCCCGCGAGGGGCCCGCCGCGCTCCCCTTGCCTCCCCGAGCCTCCGCGTCGCATACTGCATGACAAAACCAGAGCGAAGAGGTCTCCCTTCCATGGATCCCATCATCATCTACACGGACGGCGCCTGCTCCGGTAACCCCGGTCCCGGCGGCTGGGCCTTCGTGGTCGTAACGCCCGCCGAGCGCGAGGGCTCGGGCGCCGAGCGCACCACCACCAACAACCGCATGGAGCTCATGGCCGTCATCGAGGCGCTCAAGACCGTCCGCGGCGCCGAGGGGCCCGTCGAGGTCCGCACCGACAGCCAGTACGTCAAGAACGGCATCACCCAGTGGATTTCAGGCTGGAAGCGCAACGGCTGGCGCACCGCCTCCAAGACCCCGGTCAAGAACAAGGAGCTGTGGGTCGAGCTCGACGCACTGGTGGCCGAGACGCGCGCCCGCTTCGTGTGGGTCGAGGGACACGCGGGCGAGAAATACAACGAGCGCTGCGACGAGCTTGCACGCGAAGCCATCGCCTCCCTGTCCCGCCGCTGACCGAAGATAAAAAGAAACCACGGAGGCACGGAGGCCGGGAGGGAAGAGGGGGCGGGAAATGATCGAGGCTCGATCAAGTTCCTTGCCTTTCTCCTCTTCGCTCCGTGCCTGCGTGACTCCGTGGTTTGATTCGACGGAGAATAGGCGTCAGGCGCGGTTGGCGGAGCCGAGGACTTCCTTGTTCTTGTGCGAGTAGAGCTTCTTGAGCTCGTCGCGGGCGGGGCCGAGGTACTTGCGCGGGTCGAACTCGTCCGGCTTCTCGCTGAAGACCTTGCGGATCAGCGCGGTCATGGCCAGGCGCCCGTCGGAGTCGATGTTGATCTTGCACACCGCGCTGGCGGCCGCCTTGCGCAGCTGCTCCTCGGGGATGCCGACGGAGTCGTCGAGCTTGCCGCCGTACTTCTCGATCATCTTGATGTACTCGACCGGCACGCTCGAGGAACCGTGGAGGACGATGGGGAAGCCCGGGATGCGCTTCTCGATCTCCTCGAGGATGTCGAAACGTA
>JAKLEE010000225.1 GCA_022703215.1 Spirochaetota bacterium
CAAGATCGACATCAAGGTCAAGGACGCCATCGGCCGCGAGTGGCAGCTGACCACCATCCAGTTCGACTTCAACGAGCCCGAGCGCTTCGACATGACCTACGTCGACTCCGACGGCCAGAAGAAGCGGCCTTACATGGTGCATCGCGCCCTGCTCGGCTCCATCGAGCGCTTCTTCGGCGTCTATCTCGAGCACACCGCGGGCGCCTTCCCGCTCTGGCTCTCGCCCGAGCACGCCGTGGTGGTGCCCGTGGCGCCGACCTTCGACGAGTACGCCAAGGCGGTCGAGGGCAAGCTCCGCGCCGCGGGCTTGCGCGCCAAGGCCGACCTTTCCGACTCGCGCATGAACGCCAAGATCCGCGACGCGCAGAATCAGAAGGTTCCGTACGTGCTCGTGGTCGGCGGCCGCGAAGCGGAAGAGGGAACCGTGGCGGTGCGCGTGCGCGGCGGCGAGCAGTTGCCGCCCATGAAGGTGGAAGCCTTCGTCGAGCGGGCGAACGCGAAGCTCGCCGAAAAAGCCCTGGACCTGTAGCCAGCAAGAAACCACGGAGGCACGAAGACACGGAGATGAGAGGGAGGAAGAGCGGAACGGAAAGAAATCTTTCCACTCCCGGTTTTCTTCCTTCGCTCCCCGCCTCCGTGCCTCCGTGGTGGAATTCCTGATCAGGAGTGCATGTGCGGATAAAGGATATCGGGCGGGCGTTGTGGTTGCCGCTGGCGGCGTTCGCGGGGACGGTGCCGCTCGTTGTCGTGCGCGCGGCGGCGACGGGCGTCTGGCTCTACGGGTTCCTGCTCTGGAACCTCTTCCTGGCTTGCGTGCCGTATCTCATCGCACGCGCGCAGGCGGCTCTTGCCGCGCGCGCCCGGGCCGCTTCCGCGCCGGCGCGCTGGGCGGGCGGCCTCGCGCTCGCGGCGGCCGCCTTCGCCTGGCTCGTGTTCTACCCGAACGCGCCGTACATCTTCACCGACTTCATCCACGTGGTGGAGGGCGGCTGGCTCCGCCGCGACGGCTCGCGCCTCGTGGGGCCCAACGCCCTGCTCTGGTACGACATCCTGATGAGCGCTGCCTTCGCCTTCGCCGGCCACCTGGCCGGCCTCGCCTCGATACGGCTCGAATTCAAGGCGCTCGCCCATGCATGGGGAAGGACCGCCGCGACCACCATCATCACCTTCGCGGTGATCGCCTCCGGCTTCGGCATCTACCTCGGCCGCTTCGTCCGGCTCAATTCCTGGGACCTTGTCGCCGATCCACTCGGCACGGCGTCTGCCGTGATGCGCGCGTTCGCCGATCCGAAGGCTGTGCTCTTCGCGCTCGCTTCCAGCTTCTTCGTCGGTTCGAGCTACCTCGTCGTCGCCGCGTTCCGGAGAGTGGACTGAAGCCAGAAGCAACCAGGGGAAACCACAGATGAGGACGTGCGCACCAGCGCGCACGTCGATCCATTCCATACCGAAAGCGCCCATGAGGCGCAGGCACGGAGGCACGGGGGCAAGAGGGAGAAAACGGGGAAGGGTACTGGATCTCACTTCTCTTTCCTCTCTGTGCCTCTGTACCTCTGTGGTAAATCTTCGAATAAAAAGCCCCGGCCGGAGCCGGGGCTTTTCGTTTCAGGGTCCGATGGACTGGGTCAGATTTCCTTCCACCTTCTGCATGCGTGCATGTGGCCGCCCCCGATGTCCTCGAGCTCGGGCTCGGGGAGGGTCTTGCACTCGTCCGTGGCGTAGGGGCAGCGGGTGTGGAAGCGGCAGCCCGCGGGAATGTTCGCCGGGCTGGGAATCTCGCCCGAAATGGGGAGCTCCTTGATCACGTCGACCTTGCCCGACTCCGGCTCCGGCACCGCGTCGATGAGGGCCTTGGTGTAGGGGTGCAAGGGCTTGTCGATGATCATGTCCGCGGGGCCCATCTCCACGATGCGGCCGAGGTACATGACCGCGATCCGGTCCGCGAAGTAGCGCGCCGTCGAGAGGTCGTGCGTGATGTACAGGTAGGTCAACCCCAGGTCGCGCTGGACGTCCTTCATCATGTGGAGGATCTCGGCGCGGGTCGAGAGGTCGATCATGGACACCGGCTCGTCCGCCACGAGCATCTTCGGGTTGAGGATCAGCGTGCGCGCGGTGGCGACGCGCTGGCGCTGTCCGCCCGAGAGCATGTGCGGGAAGCGGGTCATGAACTCTTCCGGCGGCGTGATCTTCACTTCCTCGAGGGCCTTGACGATCATCTCGTCGTGCCTGGCGCGATCGCCTTCGATGCGGTGGATCGAGAGCGGTTCCTCGAGCACGTCGCGGATCTTGAAGCGCGGGTTCATCGAGGCGTAGGGATCCTGGAAGATCATCTGCACCTTGCGGCGGTAGGCTTCGAGCTGCTTCTTGGCTATCGAGGTGACGTCTTCGCCGTCGAAAACCATGGTGCCCGAGGTCGGCTCGATGAGCTTCATGACGAGCTTGCCGGTGGTGGTCTTGCCGGAGCCCGACTCGCCGATCAGCGCGAAGATCTCGCCCTTCTTGATGTCGAAGGTGATGCCGTCGACGGCCTTGATGACCTTGCGGGCCTTGCCGAGCGAGGCCGCGAGCCCCATGTGCGGGGTGAAGTGCTTCTTGAGGTTCTCGACCTTGAGCAGCACCTCGGGGTTCTTGTTCTCGCTCATTTCTCAAGCCTCCAGCAGGCGACCATGTGGCCGGGTTCCACTTCCTTGAGCGGCGGCTCCTCGACGTAGCACCTGTCCATGACCTTGTGGCAGCGCGGATTGAAGCGGCAGCCCTTCGGCGGGTCGATCAGGTCGGGCGGCGTGCCGGGGATGAACGAGAGGCTTTCCACCTTCCTGTGGAGCCGCGGGGTCGCGGCGAGCAGCTTTTCGGTGTACGGGTGCATGGGCCCCTGCTTGCCGAAGATCTGCGCGTTGGTCCCCAGTTCCGCGATCTTGCCCGCGTACATGACGCAGATGCGGTCCGCCACTTCGGCTTCGAGCGCGAGGTCGTGGGTGATGAAGATGAACGAGAGGTCGAAGGTCTTCTTGAGCTTCTTGAGGAGATTGATGATCTGCGCCTGCACGATGACGTCGAGCGCCGTGGTCGGCTCGTCGAGGATGACGAACTTGGGCTTGAGGAAGAGCGCGGTCGCGATGACCACGCGCTGCTTCATGCCGCCCGAGAGCTCGTGCGGGTAGCGCTTCATCACCTCGCCCGGAAGGCCCACGAGCCCGAGGTACTCGCGGATGAGCTCCTCGGCCTGCTCCTTCTCCATGTCGCGATGCTCCTGGAGGGTCTCGAGCATCTGCTTGCCGATCGTGTAGACGGGCGTGAGGCAGTTCATGGCGCCCTGGAACACCATGGCCACTTCTTCCCAGCGCACGTTCTTGCGCACTTCCTTCTCGGGCAGGGGGATGATGTCCCTGCCGTCGATCAGGATCTGGCCGCCGTCGTAGCGCCCGGGAGCCGTGGGCATGCGCAGCAGCGCGGTGCCGGTGGTGGTCTTGCCGCAGCCCGACTCGCCCACGAGGCCGAGGGTCTCGCCCTTGTAGAGGTCGAAGGTCACGTCGTCGAGCGCTTTGACGACGCCCTTCGACGTGTGGTAGTAGAGCTTGAGGTTCTTGACTTCGAGGATCTTGTCCATCGCTTACCTCGTCCTGAGTTTCGGGTGCAGGATCTTGTCCATCGCCGAGCCGATGAAGGCGAAGGACATGCCCATGATGGCGATGCTGAATCCCGGCGGCACGACCCACCACCACAGCCCGTTGAGCACGGCGCCGCTCGAGAGCGCGTCGTGGAGGATCTGTCCCCAGGTCGTGATGGTCGCGTCGCCGAGGCCGAGCAGCGATACGGAGGCCTCGTAGAGGATGGCGCCCGGTACGGAGAGCGCCATGCTGGCGAAGGAGTAGGGAATGAGGAGCGGCAGCATGTGCTTGAAGATGATGCGCCACTTGCCCGCGCCGAGGGCGCGCGCCGCCTCGATGTAGGTCTCTTCCTTGATCTGCATGGCCATGGACCGCACGGTCTTGACCGGGCCGGTCCACGAGAACACGACCAGGGCCGCGATGATGAACCAGATGCTCGGCTTGAACACCGCGGAGATGACGATGAGGATGGGCAGGACCGGCATCGACACGAAGAGCTCATACACGAAGTTCATGGCACTGTCGATGGCGCCGCCGAAGTAGGCGCTGATGATGCCGTAGAGCACGCCGAGCAGCACCGAGATGAAGCTCGTGACGAAGCCGATGAGCAGGGCCCACTTGAGCCCGGCGAGGAGGCCGGAGAAGAGGTCGCGCTTGCCGGTGTCGCTGCCGAGGATGCCGGAAACGGCGCCGACCACGGTGAAGTGGGCGTTCTCGATGCGGACGTCGTCGCTCATCACCATGGTCTGGACGATGAACTTGTACTCGCCCTCGAGCGGCACCGGGGCGGTCGCCATGGAGGCGCCGGCCTCGGCGAACATGATCACCATCGGCTT
>JAKLEE010000226.1 GCA_022703215.1 Spirochaetota bacterium
AAGGATGAGGTTGGGATGATGAACACCGCCGAACGAACCCTCGCCGCGCTTCGCGCCCTCTCCGGCGCCGACGCCTGGAAGCTGCTCGAGCTCCGATCGGAGCGCCACGAACGCTACTTCATCGGCCGCGTTCCCGAAACCGCGCGCGCCGTCTCGAAAACCGACTGCGACGTCTCGGTCTACGTGGATTCGGGGGAGGGCGGAAGCCGGACCCGCGGCGAATGCGCCGTCAAGATCGCGGACGGCGCCTCGGACGCCGAGATCGCCGGCGCCCTTTCCCGCGCGGTCGCCACGGCGGCCGGCATGCGGAACCCCTGGTTCCCGCTCGCGGAGCCTTCCGCCGCCGCGCCCGTTCTGCCGCCGAACCCCTTCGAGGGCGTCGATCCCGCCATTTCCCTCGAGGGCCTGCGCGCCGCGCTCTACCGCCACGACGGCGAGGGCGGGGCCTCCATCAATTCGCTCGAGCTCTTCCTGAGCCGGACCGCGACGCGCGTCGTCAACTCTTCCGGCGTCGACGTTTCGTGGACCGCCTGGAGCGGCCACTGCGAGTTCGTCGTCAACGCGGGGGAAGGGCGCGCGCAGGTCGAGCTCTGGACCGAGCGCGCCTTCGCGGTTCCCGACCATGAAGGACTCGCCGCCCTGGCGCGCGCGCGCCTGGCTGCCGCGCGCGATCGTCTCGCGGCCGTTCCGACGCCCGACTGCGGAGGACTGCCTCTCGTGCTAGCGGGCGAGCTCGCGGGCGAGATCTTCGCGTACTACAAGGCGAACCTCTCCGCCCAGGCCGCCTACGAGAAGCGCGCCGCCTTCGCCCTCGGCGACGACTCGGGCGGGCCAGGCGACGGCGACCGGCTCGAGCTCGAGGCCGTGGGCTCGCTGCCGCACGCGGCCCTCGGCGCGCCTTACGATGCCGACGGCTTTCCGCTCGGCTCCGCGCGTTGCATCGAGGACGGCAGGGTCACGCGCCTCGTCGCCCCGCTCAAGTACGCGCGCTACCTGGGCCTCGAGCCGACAGGCTCGCTGCGCCTTTTCAGGCTCGCGGGCGGCCGCGCCGGCGCCGCGGAGCTCCGCTCGCGGGACCACATCGAGGTGGTCGATTTCTCCGACTTCTTCGTCGATCCCACCGGGGGCGACTTCGGCGGCGAGATACGGCTGGCCTACCTGGTCAGGAACGGGCGCCGCGTCGCGGTGACGGGCGGTTCCGTGACCGGCACGGTGCCGGCCAACCGCGGCCGCGTCCGGCTCTCGGCCGAGACGGAGGCCAAGGCGCTGGGCGTTTCGCCGGTCGCCTGCCTGCTGCCCGTGGTGACGGTGAGCAAGGCCACCTAGCAGGTTTTTGGAATACTCGAAGCATTCCAAAAACCTGCAGCGCAATTCCTCGAAAAGCTTGCGCTTTTCTGCGTAATTGCGGAGTTCAAGGAAAAGTCGGAATAGGCCCGATGGCCTATTCCGACATCCTCCATCGCTGATTCAAAGGCCGAGGACGCTCAGGACCGCGGTCCAGAAAGTTTCGTCGTCCATGGCGCGCGCCAGCCGGGCCTTGAGGAAGGCGGAGAGCTCGGGCGGGAAGGCCTCGAAGTAGGAATCCTGCCAGCGCGGGTCCATGTCCCAGAGCTCCTTCTGGCGGCTCGGGAGCATGCGGCCTTCCGAGAAGTCGATGAAGTCCCGGAGCATGGCGACCACGGCGTCGGCGGGCAGCTCGCGCTTGGCCCTGGCGACCCGCTCGCGGCGGGCCGCCGGGTCGGGCACCCATTCGGAGAGCAGGGCCTCGAGGTCGGCCTCGGGTATCTCCGGGGCGTCCTTGCGGATCAGCTCGGCCACGAAGCCGCGCACCATGCCGCGTATGGAATCCGCCGAGGCGCCGACCTGCTCCTGGATGGCGCCGGCCATGTCGCGGGCCGCGCGGTCGGGCGAGTGTCCCCCGAGGCGCGCGAAGCGCGTCATGTCGGAACGGCGGCGCTCGAAGGCCTTGGCCAATACCTCGAACTCGGCGTCACCCGCGCGGTTGAGGATGTAGTCGAGCGCCGCCGCCAGTTCGTCGCGACCGCCCGGGCCGCTCACGTCGAGGTTCCCCGTGTACGCATGGGGGCCAGTATAGCGCGGACGGGCGGCCTCCATAACCCGAGCGCCATGCGGACCGCGATCGAGGCCATGAGGTGCCCCGCGGCCTGCGGCACGAAGGGGCTGGAGCCCTGCACCGCGCGCACGCGGGCTCCGTCGCGAAGCTCGCCCGGCGTCGAGCCGTCGGCAGGCAAGGCCGGCGGAACCGGGGGCTCGTCGGACCAGACCGCGGGGAAATCCGCGGTCGCGCCGAGTCGCCTGAGGCGCTGGCGCACGCGCTGGGCCAGGGGATCGCCCGTCACGTCCCAGGCGGAGGAGACTCGGAGCCGTTCCGGAGCGAGCCGTCCCGCCGTTCCCATGCTCGAGACGAAGCGCTCGCCCCGGGAGAGCAGCCACGCGATCAGGTTCACCTTGGCATTCAGGGTGTCGATGCAGTCGAGCCAGGCGTCGCAGGAGGACGGCAGGTACGAGCCAGGATCGTCCCCGCGCACCAGGGCGCCGACCGTCTCGACGCGGCAGCCGCTCCGGATCCGGAGCGCGAGCTCGGCGAAAGCCTCGACCTTGGGCCTGCCGACGAACTCCGCGAAGCCGAAGGCAAGGCGGTTGAGGTTGGAATCCTGGACCGAGTCGAAATCCACGGCCACGACGGTCCCGACCCCCGCGCGGACCAGGTCGAGCGCGGCGGCCGCTCCGACACCGCCGAGCCCGACGACGCAGACGCGCGAGGCGGCGAGGCGCTCCAGGCCTTCGTCCCCGAACGCGATCCGGTTGCGGTCGTCGATGCCCATTCCACCCCCTCATCCGCTCTCGTTGACGCGAGCCGCCCGGGAAGTATAATGAAGGCAACGATTTCCGGAAACCGGGGGCTCACGACGATGAGAATCAGGACGAAGGTCAGCTTGCTCACATCCGGCATAGCCGCGCTGTCGGCCATCGCGCTCGGTCTGGTGGCTACCCTGACCTCGATCGGATTCCTTCGCGAGAACGCGATGCGATACGCCGACCTGATGACGGAGCGCCAGTCCACCGTGCTGATCTCGCGCTTCGAGTCGGCCACCGAGCTCGTGCGTTCGCTCGGCACCGTCATCGGGCTCTACGATTCCATCCCGGAGGCTAACCGCTACGATTTCATCGACATGCTGATGCGCCGCGCGCTGGAGCGGAACCCGGACATCCTCTCGACCTGGCTGGTGACCGAGCCGGACGCCATCGGGTCGGCTTCGTACATCGCCGACCGCACGGGCCTCACGCCGGACGGACGCTACGCCGCGGTATTCTCGCGCGAGGGGAACCAGATCATCGCGTCGACCATCGACGACTACGCCGATCCCGAGCAGAATTCCTACTACACCATCCCCCTGGCCTCGTCCTCCGCCCGCGTGCTCGAACCCTACCTGGACGACCTCGGTGACGGCAATGAAGTGTTGATGTCGAGCGTGGCGATGCCGATCAACCTGGTCGGCCAGACCCTCGGCGTCGTCGGCGTCGACATCTCGCTGGACAGCTTGAAGAGCCTTTCGGGGCAGGTCGGCCAGTACGAAGGCTCGTACTCCTTCGTGACGACCACCGAACCCACCCTCGTCGTGCACCCGAAGGAAGAACTCATCGGCAAGGACATGTTCGAGGTGGGCAATTTCACGCCGGAGCACGAGCAGCAGCTCCGGGACGCGTTCGCCACCTTCCAGCCCGCCTCGCTTATCCGCACGAGCGTCGGCACCAATCTCAAATCCTACCAGCGCTTCCTGCCGGCCCGTTTCACCGGCACCCCCGACGCCTGGTACTTCGGTTCCTCGGTGCCCCTCCGGCAGGCGGTGAGCGGCGCCTACCTGGTGGTCCTCTACATCGGCTTCGCGACGCTCGTCATACTCGCGCTCGCCGTCCTCTTCTCCAACCTGCTCGGCCGGTCCATCGCCAGGCCGGTCGCGCTGCTGGCCGAAGGAGCCGCGCGCATGGCCGAGGAGCGGGACCTCGGCGCGGAGCTGCTCAGCGGAGGCCGCTCCCGCGATGAGGCAAGCGCCGCCGTCTCCTCGTTCGGGGCGCTCGTCGGCGAATTCAGGGACTTCGTGCTCGCCACCCGCGAGCGCGCGGAGGAATTGCAGGACATCGGCGAGAAGCTGGCGGCCGGGGCCCAGTCCTCGTCGGTGGCCGCCGACGAGATCGCCGCGAGCATCGCCTCGCTGCGCAACGTGGTGTCGAGCCAGGCGGCCAGCGTCGAGGAATCGGGCGCCAGCATCCAGCAGAGCGTCCGCCGTGTAGAGGACATGTCCCGCCTGGTCGAAGCGCAGGCGGCGAACGTCGTCGAGTCGAGCGCGTCCATCGAGCAGATGGTGGGGAATATCGCCCAGGTGGCCCGCACCTCGGGGCT
>JAKLEE010000227.1 GCA_022703215.1 Spirochaetota bacterium
TCATGACGATGGTTCCGTTCAACACCGCCTCGCCGAATATGCCGAGATCGTAAGCGACAAGGACAGCCGCAAGGGTGGCGGCGGCCTGGGGCACCGACAGGCCGAACACCACGCCGCGCCGGGCGCGCGACCAGCGGGAAAGCTTCTGGATCAGGAAGGCGGCCAGCCATTTGGCGATGATGACGCAGCCAGTCATGAGCGCGGCCACCGCGAGCGATTCCAGGTCGGTCACGAGGATGCGCGGGTTCACGAGCATGCCGACCGAGAGAAGGAAGGCCGGCACGAAGACCGCGTTGCCGAAGAATTCGAGGCGATTGGCCAAGGGCGATACGGGCGGAATGTGCCGGCCGACGGCCATACCCGCGAGGAAGGCGCCGATGATCGGCTCGACGCCCGCCAGTTCCGCGAGCAAGGCCGAAAGGAACAAGACGGCAAGGGAAAAAAGGAACTCGAGATCCTCGTGCCGCGCGAGCTTGCCGTAAGCCCGGGCCGCCACCCGCGGCAGGACGAAGAGTTCGAAGGCGGTGAACGCCGCGAAGGCGAGCGACATGCGCAGGGCCGTATCGGCGCCGAATTCCCCTCGCCGCGCGCCAGCGATCACCGCGAGCACGAGCAAGGCGGCGACGTCCGTGATGATGGTCCCGCCGACCGTGACGCCGACCGCGTCATCTCCGGTGATGCGCAGGCGGGAGGCGACCGGATAGGCCAGCAGGGTATGCGAGGCGAACAGCGAAGCCAGCAGTATCGACTGCGCGATATCGAAGCGCAGGACCAGGAGCCCCGCGGCGATTCCGATTCCCATTGGCACCGCGAAGGTGAGGAAGCCGAACAGGATGCTGCGCGAACGATACCGCCGGAAATCGTTGCCGTCGATCTCGAGCCCGGCTATGAACATCAGGAAGAGGATTCCTACCGAGGCGAACAGCTCGATGACGCGGTCGCGCTCGAGGACGCCGAGCGAGAAGGGACCGAGCGCGATGCCGATGGCTATGAGACCTACGATTTCGGGGAACCCGAAGCGCCGCGCCAGCGCCGGAACCAGGAGCGCGCAGGCGACGATGACCAGGAAAATCGCGATCGGGTCGTGCAAGGGCAGGGAAAGGAAATGTCCGGACGGCAACGGGAACCTCCGCGCGGCTGACGCGCCGCCATGCCATTATATGCCTCAACCGTGCCGATCGTGCCTCGGGATCCGTGGCGCTCAGGCCTCGAGCATGCAATCCACAAGGGCGCGGGCGTGCAACAAGGTGCTGTCCAAGTAGGGAACGCTCAGGTCCCCGTCGTGCATGGCCAGCGGAAGCTCGGTGCAGCCCAGGATTATGCCTTCCGCTCCGGCTTCAACCAATGTGGCCGCCATCTCCTTGAGCCGCGAGGACGAGCGCCTCGGCGCCCGCGTCGCGGAGCCGGACAGCCTCGCGGACCAGGTCCGCGCGGATGCCGTCCCAGTCGCCGGATTTCATGCGCGCTGCGAAGGGTCCGAAATCGACCGATGAGAGGATCAAGCGCGCCGAGGACAGCCCCCCGACCCTCGCCGCGACCTCCTCGTTCATGATGCGATAGTACTCGGCCGTGGATTCCCACGACATTCCCCCGATCAAGCCCACGAGACGCATTGCCACCCCCTATAACGCCGCTTTGCCTCGCCAGGCGCCGCTCCGCCAGCGCGAGAGCATCACGAGGCCCCGCAGCCATTCGTCGGCCGCCATGGCGATCCATATGCCCGCGAGGCCGAGCCCGAGCCCGAGCCCGAGGATGCGCGCGCCGAGCACGCCGACGCCCCACATGAAGAGGATCCCGACGAGCACGGGGAAACGCACGTCGCCCGAGCCCTTGAGGCCAGGGATGACGATGGTGTTGAGGCAGCGCCCCGGCTCGAGCGCGAGCCCTACCAGCAGGGCCCCCGAGGCGAGCGCGGCGATGGCGGGGTCGTCCGTGAACAGGGCGATGAAGCGACGCTTCCCCAGGTTCATGAGGATCGACGCGCCGAGCGAAACCGCCGCGCCGGAGAGGAACCAGCGGATGACGCCGCGGTAGGCCTCGTCGAAACGCCGCGCGCCCACGAGCCAGCCCACCTTGATCTGCCCCGCGTTACCCACGGACACGCCGAAGATGAACACGTAGCGCGAGAGGGTGATGACGAGCCCGTAGGCCGCGAGCGCCTCGGTGCCGAGCGAGGCGACCATGCCCATGATGACGATCTGCGCGAGGTTGTAGGAGAGCATCTCGCCGGCCGTGGGCACGCCGATCCTGAGTATGCCCCGGACCACGTCGACCGGGAGGCGAAAGGCATCCCGCCAGGGCAGGCGCACGCCGCGCTTCCGGAGCGAGACGCCCATGATCGCGAAGGCGACGATCTGCCCCGCGACGTTCGACCAGGCCACGCCGGCCATGCCCGTGACGGGCAGGCCGAACGGACCGTAGAGCGCGAGCCAGTTGCCCGTCACCGCCGTGCCGAGGGCCGCCACGTTGGCCAGCATGGCGTCGCGCGGGTGGCCCCAGGCGCGGAGCACGGCCGCCTGGCCCAGGTTGAAGGCCATGAAGGCGGAAGCGCCGCCGTAGATGACGAGGAAGGTGGCCGCGTGGGCGCGCACCTGGCTCTCGAGGCCGTAGAGGCCGAGGACGGGCGCGACGAGGGCCGCGAAAACCCCGCTCACCACGAGTGAAAAGGCGCCCACGAGGACGAGGCCCCCGAGCGCGTAACGTTCGGCGTCCTCGCGCCGCCCCGCGCCGAGCGCCTGCGAGACGAGGATGCCCGCGCCGATGGAGGGCATCTGGTAGAGCAGCTGCAGGAAGAACGCGAACTGCCCCGCGGCGCTCATGGCGGCGGCGGCCGCGGTCGCGAAGCCGTAGAGCATGAACTGGTCGACCGCGGTCAGCGAGGTTCTGACCAGGTTCTCGGCGAAGATGGGCGCCGCGAGCGCGGCGAGCGGCCGGTCGGCCCGGGAAGCGGTCTCGGGCGGAGCGGGAACCCGCGCGGCGGAGTTCGACGGAGGGGCGGAGGGCGGAGGAGCGTCCCGGCTGGTCATGCCTGCATGATGCCGAATCCGGGGGTGTCGCGGGAAGCGGGTGGATTTCGGCGGGCTATGATCACTTCCCCGCCTTCGCCAGTTCGGAGAGAAGCTTGCCCGGATCGACGATGGGACCGAGCGGCCTCGTCTCGTCCCCCACGGCGATGCCGGCCATCCGCCCGGTCCGCGACGCGAGCTCGCAGAACTCCTCCGGCGCAAGGTCCGGATCGACCTGGCAGGCGAGAGCGTAGAGCCCTGCCACCCAGGGTATCGCCCAGCTCAGTCCCCCTTCGCGGTAGAACACGTACTCGTCCCTTCCCGTCGGGCTCGCGAGGCTCCGCGAATCCATGGGCACCCAGAGCCGTCCCAGGAACCAGGCATCCCGACGCGGATCGCGAGGTCCCGAAAACGCCGCGGCCAGGAAAGCGCCGGGCCCGTAAACGGCAGGATCGTCAGGGTTTCCGAGGGGGTCGCGGTCCAGGCCGGAGAACGGCAACGAAGGACCCAGCGAGGAGTTCGAAGAGACGACGAAAAGACCCGCGCGCTCCGCCCGGGCCACGGCGGCTACCATCTCGTCGAAGCCCGGATCGCCGGCCTCCCAGCCGACCGAGATAGAGACGACGCGGATCTTCCGGCCGCGGGGGAGCGCGCCGTTAACCGCCACGATCCGATCGAGGGCTTCGACGTAATGGGTGAAGTCATTGCGCTCGCCGTCGCCGAGGCTTGCCGCGAGGTAGTACAGGTCGGCTTCCGGAGCCACCCCGACCGAATGACCGACCGCGATGGAAGCCGTAGCCGAACCGTGCATCTGCGCCTCGAAGCTCGAGACCGGCCGCTCCTCGTAAAGCCGCAGGCGCTCGGCGTACTCGATGTGGTCGACGAGCAGTTCGGAGTCGATGATCGCGACGCCGACGCCCTTCCCGGTGATGCCGGAAGCATGGACGGCGCGGAGGCCGAGCCCGGGGTCCTTGCCGGTCTCCATGATGCGCCCCGGGTCGAAGAGAGGGGGCAGGCGCGCGGCGTCGGGCCAGCGGGTACGCGAGTCGAAGTCCGCCCGAGCCAGGTCGGAGGCCGCATCGCTCGCGTCGATATGCCGGAGCTCCCGCGATCTCAGGTCGACTCGGAAAGCGGAAGGGACTCCGGCGTCGTAGGCCGGGATGGACTCAAGCGGATCATCCGCATCCCAGGCTGAATAATCCGCCGGCGGAGGGCGCCGGTCGATCTTCGGGAACCGTACTGCCGGGCCGCACGATAAAACCGCCATGAGGAGGACGGCCGACTCCAATCCCGCCAGCATCCTCGCGGCAAGCCGGCGCGAATCACAC
>JAKLEE010000228.1 GCA_022703215.1 Spirochaetota bacterium
GCGCCGGGTTCGTCAGCTTCGCGAGCTCCCATTGGCGGTAGGCGCTCGGGTCGCGCTCCAGGTCGGCGCGGCCGGAGTGGAGGCCGCCTTCCTTGTCGAAAAGGGCGAGGCGCGCGGGGTCGGCGCCGTCCGCCATGAGGAGGCGCGCCAGCGCGGTGTTCGCGGCGCCGGCGCCGAGCAGGACTATGCGAGCGTCGGAAAGCTTCTTTCCCGCCAGGCTGAGGGCGTTGAGCAGTCCTGCCAGGGTCACGCAGGCGGTGCCCTGGGCGTCGTCGTGCCAGACGGGGATGCCGCAGGAGTCGCGGAGCGCGTCGAGCGCGAAGAAGCAGTTCGGCTGGCTGATGTCCTCGAGGTTGATGGCGCCGAAGCTCGGGGCGGCCATCTTCGCGAAGTCGACGATGCGCCGCCAGTCCGGTTTCCCGTCCGCGCCGCGGCTGTCCATGCAGAGGGGCACGGCGTCGACGCCGCCCAGGTACTTCATCAGGAAGGCCTTGCCCTCCATGACGCCGAGCCCGCCCGAGGGTCCGCAGTCGCCGTCGCCGAGCACGCGGGTGGAATCGGAGAGCACGGCCACCAGGTTCCCCCGGCCCGTGAGCGCGAAGGACTCCTCGCTCTCGTCGCGCACGGCCGTCGAGACGGCCGAGACGCCGGGCGTGTACCAGGCCCCGAACCAGCCGGGACCGTAGAGCCCCGCCTTCGGCAGCACCTGGAGCTTCCCGCCGTAGAAACGGTGGGCCAGCACCGATAATCGTTTCAGGAAGAGCGTCCGCGCGCGCGCGACCTTCTCCTCGGACCAGCTGGCGGGAAAGAGGGCATCCGGATATTCGATCGAGAGCGTTCCGTCGTCGCGCGCGTCCATGCGTTTTCGCCTCCGATTTCATTACTGTATACGAGTCCGGAGCTCCGGGCCACGAATTCGGCGAAGAAGGGGAGGCACCATGATCGAACGACCGGCCGACGACGCGGCCTGCGAGCTCGCCACGGAAGGAGCGCGCCCCGGGGCGGCCGTCATCGTCGTTTTCGGCGCCACGGGCGACCTGACGCGGCGCAAGATCGTCCCCGCGCTCTGGGACCTCCACCTCGACGGGGGCCTCCCCGAGGACTTCGCCGTGGTCGGCTTCGCGCGGCGCGATCTCTCGGACGCCGCCTTCCGCGAAAGCCTCCGCGAGGCCTGCGGCGAGTTCGCCCGGCGGAAGCCTTCGGCGCTCGCCGCCGAATGGGCGTCCTTCGAAGCGCGCGTCTCCTACCTGCGCGGCGAATTCGACGAAAGCGCGCCCTACGCGGTCCTGCGCGAGCGCTGGCTCGAAGGGACGGCGCGCGGCGCCCTCTTCTACCTGGCCTGCGGGCCCGAGCTCTTCGCCACCGTCGCGAAGCGCCTCGGCGAGGCGGGGCTCGGCACGGCGGGACTCTCGCCGGCCCAGGCGGCCGCCCGCCCCTACCGGCGCCTCGTCGTCGAAAAGCCCTTCGGCACGGACAACGCGAGCGCGCATGAGCTCAACGCTGCCCTGCGCGAGCGCTTCCGCGAGGCCGACGTCTTCCGCATCGACCATTACCTCGGCAAGGAGACGGTGCAGAACCTGCTCTACCTCCGCTTCGCCAACGCCATCTTCGAACCGCTCTGGAACCGCGACCACGTCGAGCGCGTGGAAATCTCGGTCACCGAGACGGTCGGCGTCGGCTCGCGGGCGGGCTACTACGACAAGGCCGGCGCGGCGCGCGACATGCTGCAGAACCACCTGATGCAGCTCCTCTGCCTCGTGGCCATGGAGCCGCCCGCGAACCTCGACCCCGAGTCGATACGGGCCGAGAAGGTGAAGGTGCTCAAGTCGATCGCGACGCCGGCCCCGGAACGGCTCCGCGCCCGCTCGGTCCGGGGCCGCTACGCCGCGGGGAAGGACCCCAAGGGCGCGCCGCTCGCCGCCTATCTGGACGAGGAGCGGGTCGCGCCGGATTCGCGCACCGAGACCTTCGCGGCGGTGCGCCTCGAGATCGACAACTGGCGCTGGTCAGGCGTGCCCTTCGTGCTGTCCACCGGCAAGGCCCTCTCGAAGCGCATGAGCGAGGTGGCCGTGCGCTTCCGCCGGCCTCCGTCCGCCCTCTTCGCGGGCGCCTGCGGCGAGCGCCTGCCCCCGAACGACCTCGTGCTCCGCGTGCAGCCGGACGAGGGCCTCTCCGTGTGGTTCAACGCCAAGCGCCCCGGCCGCGCCACGGTGGCCCGCGAGGAGCTCGGCTTCAGCTGGCGCTCGCGCGCCGACTACTACCCCGAAGCCTACGAGCGCCTCCTCGGCGACGCGCTCTCCGGAGACTCCACGCTCTTCATCCGCTTCGACGAGACGGAGGAGGCCTGGCGCATAGTGGACGCCTTCCGGGCGGCCTGGGACTCGGGCCCGCCCGGCGAGCTCGTGGAGTACGCGGCGGGAAGCGAGGGCCCCCCGCTCGCGGCGCTGGCCGCGCCGGCGGCGCCCCTCGCGAACACGCCCCGGAGCGGCCGCACCGGCGACGCGCGCGGCTCGGAGGGGCCCGGCGCCGGGAGGCCCGGCACGGAGGACCGGACTTGAACCTGGTCCGCCTCGCCGACGAGCGCGCCTGGATCGAGGAGGTCGCGGCGGATTTCCTTGCCGCCTGCGCTGCCGTCCCCACCGGGCGCCCGCTCGAGGCGGCCCTCTCGGGCGGCTCGACGCCGGAACCCGTCTACCGCGCGCTCGCCGCCCTGGACGTACGCCGCCCGGTCCGCCTCCGCCCCGGCGACGAGCGCCTCGTGCCGGGCGCCTCTCCGCTCCGGAACGGCGCCATGATCGCGCGAGCCTTCGCGGACGCCGCCTGGAGCCCCGCGCCCGAATTCCGCTTCTGGCCCGAGGGCGAAGACGGCGCGGCCGTGGCGGCGGCCTATGCGGCCGCCATCGAGGCCGAGCTGCCCCGCGACGCCGCGGGCCTGCCCCGCTTCGACCTCTGCTGGCTCGGCATGGGCCCGGACGGCCACGTCGCGGGGCTCTTCCCCGGCGACGCGGGGCTCGAAGTCGCGGACCGCTCCGCCTGCCCCGCCACGGCCCCTTCGGAACCCCGCGCCCGCGTCACGCTCAGCCTGCCCGCCATCCTGGCGTCGGAGCGGATCCGCCTCCTCGTCCGCGGCGCGGACAAGCTCGACCTGCTGGAGCGCGTCGCCTCGGGCGACCTGGCCGCCGCGGCCTTGCCGGCCGCCCGCGTCCTCGAAGCGCCGAACGCTCTGGCATTCTGGTGCCCTTGAGCGCAATACTATCCACGACAGGCGCATAATGATGCGCCCGACTCATTGACAAAACCCGCAAGAATTCCCATTGTGCGCGCAGGCTACAGCATCGTCACGAAGCGCGGAAAGCGCCGGGAGGCCACTACACCTACATGAATGGAAGCGACGTCACCATCTCGCGCGTGGGCAAGTCGTTCGGGAGCTTCGCGGCCCTGGACGACGTGAGCCTGGACATCAGGAAGGGCGAGTTCTTCTCGCTCCTCGGGCCCTCGGGCTGCGGCAAGACGACCCTGCTGCGGATCCTCGGCGGCTTCGAAGTACCCGACGAGGGGACGGTGGCGATCGACGGCGTCGACGTGGTGGGACTCCCCGCCGACAAGCGCCGCACCAACACGGTCTTCCAGTCGTACGCCCTCTTCCCCCACCTTTCGATTTTCGAGAACGTCGCCTTCCCCCTGCGCCTGCGCAAGGTGCCGCCGAAGACGCTCACGTCGCGGGTCAAGGACTACCTGTCCCTGGTCCAGCTCGAGGCGCACGCCGACAAGATGCCCGCCCAGCTCTCCGGCGGCCAGAAGCAGCGCGTCGCCATCGCGCGCGCCCTCATCAACGAGCCCTCGGTGCTGCTGCTCGACGAGCCGCTCTCGGCCCTCGACGCCAAGCTCCGCCAGCACATGCTCGTCGAGCTCGACTCCATCCACGACAAGGTCGGCATCACCTTCGTCTACGTCACGCACGACCAGGGCGAAGCCCTCTCGGTCTCCGACCGCATCGCGGTGATGAACCAGGGCCGCGTGCTGCAGGTCGGCCCGCCCCACGAGATCTACGAGGACCCCGCCACCGACTTCGTGGCGCGCTTCATCGGCGAGACCAACCTCTTCCGCGGCGCGGTCGTCCGCTCCGAGGGCCTTCTCGCCACGGTGGCCATCCCCGAGATCGGCGAGGTGCTCGTCACCACCGACGACCCGGTGCCCGCGGGCTCCCAGGTCAGCTTCGCCGTGCGCCCCGAGAAGATCCGCATCGCAGCCCAGAAGCCCGCCGCCGCCCGGAACGACCTCAACGTCGTGAAGGGCCACGTCGACGAGCCCATCTACTCCG
>JAKLEE010000229.1 GCA_022703215.1 Spirochaetota bacterium
TGGCGACCAGGGTCACGCCCTGGCGCGGGCCGTTCCCCTGCGAGGTGCCGACGCCCGAGGTGTGTCGCCAGCGGCGGACCGTGAACCCCTCGAAGAGGTCGGCCGAGCCGCGCGTGCCGTAGGTGCAGAGGAACTGCCCCTTGATGCGACGGAGCACCTTGGCGAAGCGCTCCTCGTCCCAGTCCTTGTGACCGGCGCCGACGCGGGTGTCGGCGTCGTAGCCGGCGTATGGCGGATCGAGGAAGAAGAACGTGCCCTCGCCGTCGAACTCGTCGATGACCTTCTCGTAGTCGGAGGAGCGGACCCGGACCTTCTTGAGGCGCGGGGCGAGCTGCTCGAGCCGCGCGACGAAGCGGGAGCCGGCGCCCACGTTCTTGTCCGGCATGGTGCCGCGCCGCAGCTTGTTGAACGAGAACCGACTGAGGTAGGCGAAACGGTAGAAGCGCTCGAGGTCGTCGTCGGGCACCCCGGAGTCGACGAGCTTCTTGAAGTGCTCCTTGTCGCCGACCCACTTCTTGCGGCGCAGCCGCTCGAGCTGGTCGGCAGTGATGCTCTTGGCGAACTTGAAGGCGAAGGCGATCTCGGGGTCGAGGTCGGAGACGACCTCAACCTCGGAGGGCTGCTTGGCGAACAGCACCTGGGCCCCGCCGGCGAAGGGCTCGACGTAGACGCGGTGCTCGGGGATCTCGGCCGCGATGCGGTCGGCGATCCGGGTCTTGCCCATGGGCGAGCCCCAGATGCCCTTATCGACCACCGCGGGCGCGAGCTCCGCGACCAGGTCCCGGGCGCGGGCGACCGCCTCGGTGAGCCGGTCACTCATCCCGGACCTCCGCGGGGTCGTTGCCCCAGGTGCCGTCTTGGCCGGTGGCGTTGAGGTCGCGCGGCCAGGCGGCGCCGTCGTCTTTGGTGGCGGGCTTGCGGCCTCGCAGGACGGCGCACCGATCGCGGACGGCCGCGAGCCGGGACTTCAGATCCGGCTGGGCCTTCCCGGTGTTCTTGTCGGTCGCGCCTTCGGACACGGCTTCACCTCCGCATGGGCAAAGCCGGGCATGCTCAAAACGGGGACACGGTCACTCGACCTCGGCCACGGTCGTGGTTCGGCAGAGCCCGTGGTAGGGCGGGAAGCCGATCCCGAGGTCGCCCAGCTCGCGTTCGCCGAGCCCTCGCGAGAACTCCCCTCGGTCGTCACGGGCCCCTGCGCCCGAGCGCACGATGTCGGCGATGGAGATCCGCTCGCCGCCGCGCTCGATCGACAGCGACCGCTTGCCGGTCGCCGGTTCCACGGTGTCGCGCACCCAGGGGTTCAGGTCCTCAATGCTGTCCGGGTTGGCCTCCACCCGGTCGAACAGCTCGAGCCCGCGGCCGACGAACGACCCGGCCACGACATCCCAGTAGGCCGGCGAGCGACCGGCGATGATGCCCTCGGCGGCTTCCGCCAGGTCCTCGGCGATGTCGTCCCGGCCCAGGCCCGACTCGAGCCCCTCGGAGACGATGCGCCGGGCTTCCTCGCCGAATGCGTCGTGCCGGCGGCCGTACTCGTCGCGGACGTAGTTGGCCTGGCTGGAGCGGAGATGACGGATCACCCGCTGGTCGACGGCGTTGAAGTCGGCGCCGATGGCGAGCTTCTGGTCGCGGCGAGCGCCGTCCCGGGTCGCGCGCACCACCTCGGTCGCCGCGTTCCCGAAGACGGTCTGGACCTTGGCCGGCACGTCCTTGGTCTTGCGACCGGACGCCTCCAGCGCATGGGCGATGAGCGAGCGACGCTGCTCGGCCGTGGTGCGGTGCCAGTCCACGTCGAGGACCTCGACCGCCGCCTTGACCGCGGCGTGATCGGAGTCGGCCGCGCGGCCCTGAAGAAGTCGGGCGAGGCGCACCACCGCGCGGTCGAAGCCGCGCGGTGTCCCGAGGGTCATGGCTTTGGCGACGTCGAGCCGCAGGTAGCGGCCGAGGAGCGCATCGGCGACGTCACGGGCGTCGGCGACGAGCGCGAGCCGGTCAGCGGTAGCGCACCTGACGCACATTCGCGTCCTCCTCCAGGGTGGCCTCGCCACGGTCGAGGTGGACGAGCACCGCGCAGTAGGTGCAGCGCACCGGCCGCGAGAAGCTCACGAGCAGGGAGCCGTTCTCCTCGGCCTCGGTGATGACCAGCCCATCGCTGCCGTTGAGGGCGACGGTCACGAAGCCGCAGCGCAGGCAGCAGACGTGGTAGCCGACGATGCCGGACAGGGGGTTCTGCGGCACGCGGCGCAGGTCGCCGCGCTCGAGGCGGCAGGGGCGGCGGTCGGTGACGTGGAGCCTCATGGTCGCCGGCCTCCCGTGATGACGACCGGGTGGCGGGCGCGACCTCGGATCTCGATGCCGGCCTCGGTCGGCCGCATGAGGATCTCGTGGTCGGCGGCGCAGCCGTCGCAGACCGCGAAGACGAGCGTGCCGTTGCGCCAGAGCGTGATCGCCTGGTCGAGGCCGACCCGCGCCTTGCACATGCGGCACTCGATCATGCCCCGTTCGGCGTCGAGCTCGGCCTGGCGGACCCAGGCTCGCTGGAGGTCAGCGCCGTTCATCGCGGGCCTTCTCCTCCTCGAACCACGAGGCCAGCTCGTCGCGCGGCACCTCGATGCGGACAACGTCGTCCCCGGCGAGATACCGCCGGGCGAGGTTCAGGCGCTCCTCGGCGAGGCGCGTCTCCTCGGCGTCCAGCTCCTCGCGCAGGTGCAGGAGGTGCCGGGCGTCGTCGAGGAGGGAGCCCTTCGCGGTGCGGGCCCGCAGATCCTCGACGCCCGTCTGGATGCCGGCGAGCGTGAGGGTGATCGGGCGCTTGACCCAGTCGTCGCTGATCTTGCGGAAGTCGCGGTTGAAGATGTCGCTCGCGAGCAGCCGTCCCTCCTCCGGGGTGAGCACGCCGACCCGCACCAGGCGCTCGACCATCGCGGTCATGCGCTCGGGGTCGCGGGTCACCGGCGTCTGCGAGCGGAAGCGCCAGAAGCGGATGCCCATGTCCGCGAGGAGCTTGCGGTTGATGAGGAAGTCGAACTCGTCGCGCTCGGGCTGGAAGACCTGGTCCTCGGCGAAGCGCAGCGCGCTCTCGGCCGTGGCCCGGTTGAAGTCCTTGCTCTCGCCGCGCAGCAGGCGCGGCAGCCGGAAGGCGCTGCCGACCTTGTCGATGTTGCGCTCGTCGTAGAGCTGGAAGAGCGCGTCCTGCTGCTGGGCGTCGGTGAGCGGCCGCAGCTCGATCTTGGCCCGCGCATTCTCGCCCGAGCCGCTCCCGCCCTCGGCCTCCAGGATCAGCACCTTGTGGAAGTTGTTCTTCCCCTTGAGGTTCTCCTCGATGAACCGTTCGATGCGCGGGATCGAGGGCTCGGAGAGCTTTCCCCCGGAGACGAGCAGCGCCAGCGGCGGCACGCTCTTGTTCTCGAAGTAGAGGAAGTTCACCTCCTCCATCTGCCGCGAGCCGAGGACGGCCAGAAGGGTCCCGACCCAGCGGGGCACTCCGTAGGGCGAGCGCGGGGAGTGGATGGAGAAGTGCAGCAACTCGGTGGCGGGAGCGTCGTCCGGCCGGGTGCGCAGCAGCGTCCCGGCGTCGGCGAACACCTCGCCCGTCTTCTTCGAGACGACCCGCGGGTCGCCGAACGCCTTGAAGAACACCGACTCGACGCCCTGGATTTGGACGAACCGGCGCAGGCGGCGTCGGGCCGACACGGTCTCGTAGGCGACCGGCGAGATGCGGACCTTCTCCTCGACCTCCACGGGCGCGGGGTCGAGCGGCAGGAGCCGCACCGACTGCGCCGAGACGTGGACCAGGCGGGCGACCTCGCCGCGGTTGTTGCGCAGCACCTCCCAGTACGCGTTGCCGGTGACCTCCAGGTCCTGGCGGGTGCGGCGGCGCAGGTCCACGAACGAGTGGTCGAAGCAGCAGAAGTCGAAGAAGGACTGGAGGCGGGCCTTCTCGACTCGGGCGAGGAGCATCAGCTCGCGCTTGCGGGCCGTGACCTCCTCCCCGGTCGGCTCGACGAGAGCATCGGCCCCGAGGTCGCCGCGCTCCTTGGCCGCCTGGCGTTCGAGCGCGACGCAGTCGGCGACACGCTGGTCGGCGTCCTCGGCGTCGAAGTCAATGGCCGGCTCCAGCCGATGGCCGAAGCCGTCGATGTTGGTGGCGTAGGCGTCGACGTTCTGGCGCAGCGAGTTCGAGTGCTCGAGGACCAGGCAGAGCGCCTCGGGGTCGTAGGGCGGCACGAGCGCACCGGCGGACGCGAAGGCCGCAGAGAGGTCCTCGCCGGCGGCGAGGCTCGCCGGGTCCTGGACCC
>JAKLEE010000023.1 GCA_022703215.1 Spirochaetota bacterium
CAGCCCTCGCGCGCATCCAGCAGGGCCGCTACGGCTCCTGCATGAAGTGCTCGAAGAAGATCCCGACGGAGCGCCTCACGGCCATCCCCTACGCGGTGCTCTGCATCGAATGCCAGAAATCCGAGGAACGCCGCAACCGCTGACGCCTTCCCGAGGCCCCGCTTCCCCCCGACCCGTCCGGAACCCCGCTTCCGGGCGGTTCTCTTTTGTCGGGGTCCGGGCGGAGAGGGGGGGGGAGGCCGGGACCATGCGGTTCCTTTCCCCCGAGGCGGCGCCCTACGCGGGTCCGGGGCGGCGCGGCCTTAGGAGCGCGCCGCATGGCCGGCCTCAGGGAATTCACTCCAGGGCGACGTCCGCCCAGTTCCCCTTCGAAAGGACGCGGAGCTCGCGGTAACCGGCCTCGCGGGCCAGCTCGCGCCCATGGCGCCTCCATTCGTCGGCCAGGTGCCCCGGCGCGTGGGCGTCGGCGTTGATCTGGACGGCCACGCCGCGCGCGCGGAACTCCTTCAGCCAGCGGAGGGCCGGGTAGGGCGAGTCGGACTTGCCGCGCGCCATGCCGCCCGTGTTGATCTCCACCACCGCGCCCGAGGCCGCCACGGCCTCCACGGCCTCCATGGCCGCGTCGACGTAGGGCTTCGATTCCTCGTCGATGAAGCGCGCGGAGCCCCGGTTGTTCTTGCGGATCAGGTCGAAGTGGCCGAGCACCTCGAAGCCGCCCGCGCGGGCCAGCTCGGCCAGGGCCTTGAAGTAGGCCCGCGCGAGCGCCACGCCGTCGCCCGCCCAGCGCAGCGCGAATTCCCGCGCGAACTCGTGCGCGGGGCTGTCGACGGCGGTGTAGCGGTACTCGGGCGGCCCGCCCCGCGCCCCGGGCGCGGGCACCATGTGGACGGAGCCGATGCGGTAGTCGAAGTTCCCCGCATCGAGCCGGCCGTCGCCGGGAGCGCAGGCGCCCGCCACCCAGTCGGCCTCGATGCCGAGCAGGATCTCGATCCGTCCCTCCAGCCTCGCGGCCAGGGCGCGCACGGCGTCGCGGTACTCCCCGAGACGCTCCATCGGCAGCACGCCCGGGTAGGGGAAGGGCAGGGGGTTGTGGCTCGAGAAGCCGAGGATGCCGTAGCCTTCGGCGATGGCGGCTTGGGCCATGTCCTCGAGGGATGACCTGCCGTCGCAGAAGTCCGAGTGGGTGTGGTAGCTGGCTTTCATGTGGGCGCCAGTATAGCGGAACGGGCGGAGGCGCGTCGCCTGGCGGGCCGGGAGCGTCCGTGGCCCGGCCCGGGTTTCGGACGGGGCCTCGGACGGGGCTTCAGGCGGGGCCGAAGGTCTCCAGCCAGAGCCCGACGGCTTCCCCGAATTCCTTCCAAGCTTCGCGCAGGGCCCCGAGCGCTCCGGCCGCGCCTCCCAGGTCGCCTTCCTTGGCGGGCTTTTCGACGGCGGCCGCGGCGTCGCCGAGGCGCTTGCCGGTCAGGTTCCAGGCGGCGCCCTTGATGGAGTGCGCGATTTCCCGGAGCTCCTTGAGCTCGCCCGAGGTGGCTGCGGCGTCCAGGGCGTCCAGCTGGGCGGGCGTCTTCTCAAGGAAGCGCCTGAGCAGGTTCGCCACGGTGTCCGCCTTGCCGAGAAAGGTCTCGACCAGCGAGGCGGCGTCGAAGGCGGCCGGCCCGGGCACCGCGCTCCGCGCGGGCGGCGCGGCGTTCTCTCGATCCTTGCCGCGCTCGCGCGCGAACCAGAAGCCGAGCATGGTCTCGAGGTCGGCACGGCGGAATGGCTTGGTGAGCACGTCGTTCATGCCGACGGCCAGGCACTTGTCCCGCTCGTCCTGCATGGCGCTCGCGGTCACCGCGATGATGGGCCCGTGGAAGCCCGAGGCGCGGAGCTCGCGGGCGGCGTCGTAGCCGTTCATGCGCGGCATGAATATGTCCATCAGCACGAGGTCCGGCGTCCGGCCGCGCGCGGCTTCGACCGCCTCGACGCCGTCGCCCGCCAGCATGGCCTCGCAGCCGAGCTGCTCGAGCAGCGCCGCGAAGAGCTCCTGGTTGACGGCGTGGTCCTCTGCCACCAGGACGGTCTTCCCGAAGCGGGGCGGCGCGGACTGGCTCGCGCCCGGGCCCTCCTCGAGGGGCTCGAGCGTCTCTTCCATCGACAGCGCCTTCTCGGTCGCCTCGAAGAGCTCCGTCGGGCGTATCGGCTTGACCACGTAGGCCTGGAACCAGCGGAGCAGGCGCATCTTGGCTTCGGGGCCGTTCAGGCCCGCGGGCGTGGCCAGCACCAGGCGCGTCGAGGCGATCGCGGCGTCGCCGGTCACCTCGTTGGCGAGGCGCCAGCCGTCCATGTCGGGCATATCCTGGTCGACCACCGCGAGCGCGTAGGGTTCGCCGTCCTCGACGGCGGCGCGCAGGGCCGCGAGGGCCTCGGCCCCCGACGCCGCCGTGTCCGTGCGGTGCCCGAAGCCGGCCAGGCGCCGCTCGGTCTGGCGCCGGGCCAGCGCGTGGTCGTCCACCACCAGCACCCTGGCGGGCGTGCCGGAGCGGAGCGAGGGCATGGGCACGGCGAACAGGGCTTCGACGAGCGGCACCTCGAACCAGAACACGGAGCCGCCGGATTCGCGGGGCCGGTAGCCGATCTCGCCGCCCATCAGCTCCACCAGGTGGCGGCTGATGGCCAGGCCCAGCCCCGTGCCGCCGTTGTTGGCGGCGGCCACCGCCTGGGTGAAGGGCGTGAACAGGTCGCCCCGGAGCGATTCCGGCACCCCGTCGCCTGAATCCTCCACCGAGATGCGCGCCCGGCTGCCGCCCGCGCGGTCGACGCGCTCGAGCAGCACCAGAACCTCGCCTGCGCGCGTGAACTTCACCGCGTTCTTGATCAGGTTGACGATAACCTGCCTGAGCCGCGAGGGGTCCCCGCGCACGATGCCCGGCATGGCCTCGTCGAGCTCGACGACGAGCTCGAGTCCCTTCTTGTGGGCGTCGAGCGAGAGCAGGTTGACCGCCTGCCGTATGGTCGAGCGGAGGTCGAAGTCGAGGGTCTCCATGTCGAGCCGGCCGGCCTCGATCTTCGAGAAGTCGAGCACGTCGTTGATCAGGCCGAGCAGGATGTCCGCCGCGAAGCCGACCGTGCGGACGTAGTCCGCCTGCTCCTTGTCCAGGCCCGTCGACTTGAGGAGCTCGGCCATGCCGAGTATGGTCTGGATGGGCGTGCGGATCTCGTGGCTCATGTTGGCCAGGAACAGGCTCTTGGTCCGCGTCGCCTTCTCGGCCTCCGCCTTTTCCGTCTCGAGCCGCTTCTCGCGGAGCTTCTGCTCCGTCACGTCCTCGGCCACCGCGAAGACCCAGCGCTCGCCCCGCCTGTCGACCTCGCCCGTGGCGTTCACGCGCGAGAGCCGGAGCCGTATCCAGCGGCGCTCGCCCGCGGCGCCGGCCACGGGGGCTTCGACCGTGGCGGCGGTCTGCCGCCCCGCCAGGATGGACGAGACGTAGTAGGAAAATTGGAAGCCTTCACGCTCCTGCAGCCATTCGAAGAGCGGGGCGCGCAGGCGCTCCGGCGGGAAGCCGGCTATCGAGCGGAAGAGCTCGTCGAAGGCGTCGTTCCAGAGCGCGGCCATGCCGCGGGAATCGAGCAGTATCGACGGCAGGCGGGCCTGTTCGAATGCCTCGCGGTAGAGGCGGTCGGGAAGCAGCACGCCCATGTTCCTAGAAGTTGGCCTTGAGGACCTCGAGGGTCTTCCGGACCATCTCGTCGGGGCCCATCGGCTTGACGAGGTAACTGCGGACGCCCGCCTGGAAGGCCCTGACCACCGCCTCGCGCTGCGAGACCGCGGACAGCACGATCACCGGCAGGTCGAGGTCGCGGGCGTGGAGCTCGGCGAGCACGTCGAAGCCGTTCTTCTCCGGCATCAGCAGGTCGAGGAACACGAGGTCGAAATCGGCCGAGCCCACGCCTTCGAGGAACTCGCGGCCGTTCCCGAAGGCGGTCACCTCGGCGTCCGCGCGCTCGAACACGGTGCGCACGAGCTCCTGGGTGACGAAGTCGTCGTCCACCACGGCCACCCGCAGGTCCTTCCAAGCTTCGCGCAGCGAGTCGATGTCGGGCGCGGCCTTCGCTTCGCGCGGGCGCTCAGCGCCGAAGCGCATCTCGAGCGCCTCCTTGCCCTCGGAGCCGCTCTGGGCCCTGAGCACCCGGTCGGCGACCAGGTGGGCCTTCCCTTCCTCGAGCTCGGAGCCCGGATCGATCTCGGCCAGCAGGCCGTCGAGGGCGTACTGCAGGTTCGACACCACCTCGATGTCGCGGAATTCCTGTCGGCCGGCGACGAAGTCGCGCACGAATTTCTCGTTGGTGATGACGCGGATGTGCCGGTGCTTCGCTCCGGAGGCCTCGACCACGGTGGAGAGCAGGGCTTCGAGATTGGCGCCGTCCACGAACGAGAGCGAGAGGTCGCTCATGAGGAGTATGACGCGGGGCTTGCGGATGGCGTAGAGCTCGAGCAGCTCGGCGATCTTGAAGCGCAGGAGGTCGATCTTCTCGCGGTTCAGGCCCTGCGCGATCTCCACGAAGACGATGTCGTCGTTCACGTGGGCCTCGAGGATGCAGGGCGTCGCGTCGACCTCGATGGGGGTGCCGAGCAGCTCCGAAAGGGCGGCGTAAAAGGCGTCGATGCGGATGGGCTTGGTGAAGACCTTGCGGATGTTGAAGGGCATGAGCTCGAGGAGGCGCCGCTTGTCGATCTTCTGGGCGGTCAGGAGGACGGGCGCCGCGGCCGTGTTGGGGTCCGCCTTCTTGTCCGCGAGGACGTCGCGGGCGGCGCGCCGCGTCACGTGGTAGTCCAGCACCACGAGGTCGGGCAGGACCTCGCGGACGCGCGCCGAGCCGTCGAGCCCGTTGATGGCGGTTTCGACGCGGAACCCGAAGCGCTCGAGCTTCGACTTCATGTACTGCCGGAACAGGTCCGACTCGTCGATGATCAGGACGGTCTTCTTCGGCATTTCCTACCTCGCCTTGGCAAGCCTGAGCGGCTGCTGGGTGGCTTCCACGGCGTCGCGCCACAGGCTGCCCTCGGGATCCACCTTCGCGCGGCGCGCCACGGCGGTGGCCGCGGGGATGTGGACGAACTCGTTGTTGACCATGCCGACCACCAGGCGGGTCTTGCCCGCCATGGCCGCGTGCACCGCGTTGTTGCCGAGCCGCTCGCAGTAGACGGAGTCGGTGGGAATGGCGGGCGCGGAGCGGATCATGTAGCCCGGGTCGATGTACTTGAGGTTGATCTCGACGCCCTTGGCGCGGAAGTGGTCCTGGATGCGGTCCCGCAGGTAGGCGCCGATGTCGCCGAGCCTGCGGTTGCCGGAGGCGTCCGTCCCCTCGGTCCGCTCCAGGATGTCCTGCCCGGCGCCCTCGGCGGCCACCACCACCGCGTGGCCGCGGCGCGCGAGCCGCTCTTCGAGCGCGGCGAGCAGGCCGTCCGGGCCCTCGAGCTCGAAGGGCGCCTCGGGTATCAGCACGAAGTTGGCCTCGTGCACCGCGAGCACGGTGTGCACGGCGATGAAACCGGAGTCGCGCCCCATGAGCTTCACGAGGCCGATGCCGTTCATGGAGGAATGGGCTTCCGCGTGCGCCGCGGTGACGGCCGCGGCGGCCTCGGCGACCGCGGTCTCGAAGCCGAAGCTGCGGTCGATGTAGAGCAGGTCGTTGTCGATGGTCTTGGGGATGCCGACCACGGCCAGCTTGAGCCCGCGGCGCTCCGCCTCGTCGGCGATGGCGATGGCGCCCTTCAGGGTGCCGTCGCCGCCGATCGCGAAGAGCATGTTGAGGTTGAGCCGCTCGATGGCGTCCACGATCTCGGCCGTGCGCTCGCCGCCGCCCCGCGAGGAGCCGAGTATGGAGCCGCCTATCTTGTGGATGTCGTCGACCACGTCCGGGTCGAGGGGCCTGACCGACAGGCCGTGCTCCGGCAGGAAGCCCTGGTAGCCGTAGCGCACGCCGACCACGCGCCGGACGCCGTAGCGGTTCCACAGGCAGCGGGTGACGGCCCGGATGACGTCGTTGAGACCCGGGCAGAGGCCGCCGCAGGTCACGATGCCGGCGCTCGCGTGCGCGGGCGCGAAGTAGAGCTTTTCGCGCGGGCCGGCGCGCTCGAACGCGGGTCCCCGTCCGTCGGGATCGAAGCCGTGGCGGACGAGGGCGGCGTCATCGACGTAATCGGCGACGGCGTCGCCGGGCCGCTTCGACAGGCCGATGGGCGAGGGCACCGAGCGGGGGCCGAGATTGGGCACGGATGTTTCGGGAACGGTCGGCATTGATGCTCCGGAGGGCCGGCGGGCCGCTCACCAACCGAGTATAGACGGGCCATGGCGGCTTATCAATGTCGGACGGCGACCGGATCGCTTGACGGCGCCGGACCCCCCGCCTAGAATTCGCTGGCGACCGGAGGTTTCCCATCGACACCACGCACGATGCCCGTCCGAGCGGCGAACTCCGCGTCCTCTGCGCGCTCGCCCCGCGTTCCGGCCCCGGAGCGGCCGAGGCGGCGGCGGCGGCGGGCAAGGGCTTCGCGTTCAGCTTCCCCTCCGAGCTCCGCGACATCGAGGCCGCCATCGGCGAAGGCCGGGCGGACGTCATCGTCGCCGATTTCCGCTTCGCCTCCGGGGCCTTCGCCGACTGGCTCTCGCTCTGGCCCCTGCCCAGCGTCATCCTGCTCGACGGCACCGAGGACGCGGCCCGCGTCGAGAACGCCCTGCGCGACGAGTCGAGCTTCTTCCTCTTCCGCGACGAGGGCGGAGCCTGGATCCGCCTGCTGCCCATCCTGATCCGCAAGGCGGCCACGGTCCGCGAGGCCATCGCGCGGCAGAACGCGCACATCGCGCTGACCGAGCACCAGTACCTCAATCTGATGCGCGCCATACCGGACGTCGTCTATGTCCTCGACTCGGGCGGCCGCTTCACCTACCTGAACGACGCCGTGCGCCGGCTCGGCTGGGACCCCGCGCGCCTCATCGGCCGGCACTTCACCACCATCGTGCATCCGGAGGACGCCCCCAAGGTCAGCCGTGAGGAAGTGCTGCCCGTGCTCTGCGGCCAGGCCACCGGTCCCGACGGCGCGCCGAAGCTCTTCGACGAGCGCCGTTCCGGCGACCGGATGACGCGCAACCTGGAGCTCAGGCTGCTCGCCGGCAACGCCTGCATCGAAGGCGACCCGAGCGCCTGGGCACTCGGGTCCATCAACGCCTTCGGCGAGGTAAACGCGGTCGGCTTCAGCATGCCCGAGCTGCGCGGCGCGCCGGGCGGCACCATCGGCGTCATCCGCGACGTAACCCTCCGCCGGGTCAACGAGGACGCCCTCAAGCGCGACCTCCGCGCCCGGGAGGTCCTGCTGCGCGAGATCCATCACCGCGTCAAGAACAACCTGCAGGTCGTCTCGAGCCTCCTCAACCTCCAGCAGCACGCCGTGGAGGACGCGCACGCGCAGGCGGTCTTCCTCGAGTGCCAGACCCAGATCCAGTCCATGGCCATGGTCCACGAGCAGATCTACCAGCGGGCGGAGCTCGACGGGGTCAGCGCGGCGGGTTACGTGGAAAGCCTGGTGCGCTACCTGGCCGGCGTCTACGAGGCTGAATGGCGCGGCATCGCGATGGCGGTCGACCACAAGGGCGAACTCAAGCTCGACCTCGACTCCGCCATCCCGGCGGCCATCATCGTCAACGAGCTCGTGTCCAACGCCTTCAAGCACGCGTTTCCCGACGGGCGCAAGGGCGAAATCCGCGTCCGGATCGACCTGTCCACGGCGGGCGAAGCCATCATCGAGGTGTCCGACGACGGCGTCGGCTTCGCCGCCTCGAAAGCCGCAAAGAAAGCAAACGCGCCGCGCTCGCTCGGCCTGGACCTCGTGCAGGCCCTGGCCCGGCAGCTTCGCGGCGAGCTGGGCTTCCGGGATCGCGAGGGGGGCGGTTCGACCTGCCTGCTGCGCTTCAAGCCGCTGCTCCGCGAGGGACCGCTCGAGGCGGTCGACTGAGCGCCCGCCCAGGCAAGCGCCCCGCGTCAGTATCCCGAGCGCTCGATGACGGCGAGGTCCTCGAGCAGGGCTTTCTCTCCCGGCAACTCGCGCAGGGCTTCCTCGATGGTGGCGCGAGCCTCCGCCCTCCGGCCCGCGTTCCAGTGCGAGACGAAGCGGTTGTGGTATTCGGCCACCGCGTTGGCGCGGAAGGCGCGCCCGGCCTCGAGGAGGGTCCGGTCGGAAGGCCAGCGCGCGAGCGCCGGGGCGAGCGATTTCCACGCGGCAAGCCAGCCTGAAGTCCCTCCGACGCGGTTCGCTTCGCGCACGTAGACGTAGGCGAAGGCTTCCCGGGTCCGGGCTTCGCCCAGGACGCCCGCGGCCGCGACCGCTTCGACCCCGGCCAGGGCCGTACCGAAGTCCGGGGCGCGGACGGCTTTGGCGAGCCGCGCCTCGGCCACCATGGCGCGGAAGGCGGACGCGTCCGCCCGGGCGAGGGAAGGGGCGCGTCCTTCCAGCAGGGCCGCGGCCTCTTCGATCCGTCCCGCCGCGAGCAGGGCGGCGAGCGAGTTGTTGGTGGCGGTCTTGAGGAAGAGCTCCAGCCTGCCGTCCTCGAAGCCGGAGGCCTTGAGTGCGAGGGCCTGGTTCCAGCCCTCGTCCCAGCGTCCGGCCTCGCCGAGCCGCGCCAGGGCGTTGAGCGTCACGGCCAGCTCGAGCTCGTCGAGCCGCCCGTCGGAACCCGCGCGGTCCTCGGCCTCCGCTATCGAGGCGAGCGCGCCGGACGAGTCGCCGCGCCGGTCGAGCCACGAGACCAGGTTGGACACGCGGTCGAGGTAGAAGGTCCTTCCCGTCGCGCCGCCGACCAGGTCGAGGTAGTCCGAGCCCAAGGCGACCGCCTCGCGCCAGGCGCCCTCGCGCTCGAGCAGCGTGGCGCGGTTCGACAGTATCAGGCCGAGGAATTCGCGGTCGCCCGTCACGCGGCGGCGGGAGTACGCGGTGGGCGGCACGTAGGCGTAACCGGTCACGCGGCCGAAGCTGTCGGTGAAGTCCTTGCGCGAGCCCGGGTCGAAGCCGTAGGGGTTGGTGGTCTCGACGTCGACGCTCCGGCCGCCGACGCGCACGAGGCAGAACGCGTGGTCCGGAGTCACGACGGCCGCCGCGTCGATGCCGGCGGCCTTCGCGAAGACCGCGTAGAGCGCCGCCGAGGAGACGCAGTTGTAGTCCCCCCCGAGCGCGGCGAGGTCGACGCGGGTCTGCTCCTCGACATAGCGGCGGAAAAAGCGTTCATGGAGGAAGTCGAGGGCCGCCGAGGCGCGCTCGGTCCCGTCGCGGAGCAGCGCGGCCTCCGCCGTCCACTCGCCGAGCGCGGCGACGATGAGGCTCCGCGCGGCGTCCCGCTCGCCCTCCGTTCCGCCGGAGGCGAGCAGCGCGCCTTCGAGGAAGTCCTCCCAGCCGAGGGGCTCGCCCAGGGTGCCGAGCCGGGCCAGGCCCGCCATCGCGGGGAGCGCGGCCGGGATCTCGGCCGTGGGGTAGGGCGCCGCCGCGGATCGCCCGGCCGACGGCGCGGCCGGCAGCCCGGCGACCGGGGCCGCTTCAGGCGGCGTTACGGAACGCCCGTCCGCCGCGGCGGCCGGGTGCGTCGCGCAGGAGACGGCCAGGAGCAGCAGCGCCAGCGGGGCGGCGCGTTCCGCCCTCGTCGCGGCCCATCCTGGGCGCGGCGCGCGCGCCGGGCGCGGTATTTCGTTCGTGCTTGTCCGCGGCATGGTCCCTCCGGTATATTCACTCGACGCCATCAATACAATCTACACAACCAACGCGCGGCCGGCCACGATACGCCCCGCGCCGGAGGAATCGCATGAACGCAGACTTCGACCTCGCCATAATCGGCGCCGGAGCGGCCGGACTCGCCGCCGCGCAGTACGGCGCCCGCGCCGCGCTCCGCGTCGTCGTCATCGAGGAGATGGCTCCGGGCGGCCAGGCTCTCGTCATCGACAAGCTCGAGAACTATCCGGGCATCCTCGAGCCCGTCACCGGCTTCGACTTCGCAGATCTCATGCGCGCCCAGGCCGAGCGCTTCGGGGCGGAATTCCGCACCACGAGCGCCTCGGCCATCCGCAAGGAGAACGGCGTGTTCACGGTCGAGACCTCCGACGGTCCCGTCACCGCGCTGGCCGTGGTGCTCGCCACCGGGGCCAAGCACCGCCACCTCGGCGCCCCGGGCGAAGAGGAGCTCCAGGGCCGCGGCGTATCGTACTGCGCCACCTGCGACGGCCCCTTCTTCAAGGGCAAGCCCATGCTGGTGGTCGGCGGCGGCGACGCGGCCTGCGACGAGGCCAAGTTCCTGGCCAAGCTGAGCCCGAAGATCATCATGGTCCACCGGAAGGACCGCTTCCGGGCCCAGAAGTCCCTGGCCGAGCGGGTGCTCGCGGACCCCAACATCGAGGTCCGCTTCGAGACGGTGGTCGAGCGCATCGAGGGGACCAAGCAGGTCGAGGCGGTCGTCCTCAAGGACCTCAAGACCGGCGAAACCCGCCGCGAGGAAGTCGCCGCGGTTTTCGTATTCGTGGGCTCGATACCCCAGACCGCCCTCGCGCCCGAGTCCGTCGCCAAGGACGAAGCAGGCTCCATCGTCACGGACGAGCGCATGGAGACGAACCTGAGCGGTTTCTTCGCCGCGGGCGACGTGCGCGTCACGCCCTTCCGGCAGGTCATCACGAGCGCTTCGGACGGGGCGGTGGCCGCGCACTGCGCGGCGCAGTACATCGACGCCCTCAAGGGGCAGGCCTACGCGTAGGAGGGTGAGGCGCGGCGGGACCGTCGCGCTCGCGGCGGTCCTGGCGCTCGCCTCGATCGGCGCGCTCGCCTCCGCCCAGGCTCGCGTCGACTTCTGGAACGTCGAGGGCGAGCCCGAGGAGGCCGCCCGCGTCCTCGCCGCGGCCCTTTCCCCCGAGGAGCTCCTCGGCCAGCTCTTCATGATGACCTACCCGGGCACCGAACCCTCGCCGCTCCTCTTCGAATGGATCAGGCGGCGTGCGCTCGGCGGCATCAAGGTGTTCGGGTGGAACGCGGAGGACACGGGCGTCCTCGCGCGCGTCGTGGCGCGGCTACAGGAAGCGGCCGCCGCCTCTCCCCACGGCATTCCCCCGCTCGTGGCCACCGACCAGGAAGGCGGCTGGATCCGCCACGTCAAGGGCGGCACCAGCGAGACGCCCGGCGCCATGGCCATCGGCGCCTCCGGACGCCCGATCGACGCGTACAAGGCGGGGCTCTACATCGGCCGCGAGCTCTCCGCCCTCGGCGTCACCATGAATTTCGCCCCGACAGTCGACCTGGCCACCCGGCCGCGTTCTCCCATCATCGGCAGCCGCGCCTACTCCGAAGACCCGGTGACGGTCGGCGCCCTCGCCGCCGCCTTCTACCGGGGCATGGACGCGGCCGGAGTGGCTTGCACCGCCAAGCACTTTCCCGGCCACGGCGATACCGAGCTCGATTCGCATGGCATCCTCCCGGTCATCGACGTCGACGCCGAGACCCTCTGGAACCGCGAGCTCGTGCCCTACCGCATGCTCGCGGCCGAGGGCGTTCCGGCCGTGATGAGCGGCCACCTCGCGTACCCGCGCGTCGCGGGCGACTCCACGCCCGCCTCCCTCTCCCCCGTCCTCCTCGAAGGCTACCTGCGCGGCCGCATCGGCTTCGACGGCGTCGTCGTGACGGACGACCTGTTCATGTCGGGCGCCGCCGTCGCGGGCGGTTTCGCCGAGGCCTGCGTCCGCGCCCTCGAGGCGGGCAACGACATCATCATGATCTCGCGGACGCTCGAGCTGGACGACTGGGCCTGGACCCGGCTGCTCCGCGAGTACCGCGAGGACCCGGCGTTCGCCGCCCGGGTGCTCCGCTCGGCCGAGCGCGTGCTCGAGCTGAAGCTGCGCTACCTCCGGCCGCGCGGCAAGGCGGGCATCGGTCCCGCCCCGGAGAGCGAGCGCGCGCTCCGCACGACGGAATCGAAGGCTTTCTTCCTCGACCTGGCCGCCCGCAGCGCGACGGCCCTGCCGGGCTGGACGGGTCCGCTCCGACCCTCGGAGGCGGGCAGGGTGCTCCTCGTGGGCCAGTATGGCGACTTCTTCAGCGAGGGCAGCCTCGCCTACCCCGACGCGGCATGGTTCCGCTACTCCTACGCTCCGGTCAACGCTCCGGCGCCGCAGGAGCTCGAAGCGCTGCTCGCCCTGGCCGGACGCTTCGATTCGATCATCCTCGCGGTCTCGAATCCCGCCGGCGAAGCGTACCTCAAGGCCCTGGCCGGCCTCGGCCGCCAGGTCTGGGTTCTTTCCTCGCTCAGCCCCGCCTTCGCGCTCTCCGGGCGCCGCTACGCGGGCGGCATCGCCGTCTACGGCTACTCGCGCGAATCCTTCGCCGCCGGCTTCGCGGCCCTCGCGGGCAGCATCGAGCCCTCGGGCCGGATCCCCTTCACGCCGTGACGGCCGAGTGGCGCAAGGTCCGGGGCGAGGACGCCCGCGCGCTCCGCGATTGGCTGTCCTCCCGCGAGGAATACGCCTGCGGCTTCGCGTGGCGGGTTTTCGGAGAGCCGTCCTCCGTTCCCGTGCTCGGAACCGGAGCCGCGGTGTACGCCCGGTTCGAGGGCGGGGCGATTTCCGGCGCCGTCCTGTTCGCGCGCGGCGGCATGGTCTTCCCGGTCCTCGACGGTAAAGCGGACGCGGATGCCGCCAGGACCTTCGGCCGCTTCCTCGGCCTGCGCGCCGAAGCCCCTTCCTCGGTGACGGGCAGGGAGGCGGACGTGGTCGCCTTCGAGTCGCTCGCGCGGCTCAGGCCGGCGCTCCCGGTCCGCTACCTCACCATGTCCATCGACGCGGCCGGCGCCTCGCGGGCTGCCGCTCCCGCCGCCGCGCCTGCGCGCGTCAGGCGGGCCCTGCCTTCCGACCTCCCTGCCCTGGTCCCCCTCCAGGCCGACTACGAGCGCGAGGAAGTCCTCACGTCCATGCACCTCTTCGACCCCCGAGCGAGCGAGGCGGGACTCGTCCACTCGCTCGCCTCGCAACGCGTCTGGCTGGCGGAAGTCGGGGGGCGGCCCGTGGCCAAGGCCCAGACCAACGCCCGCGGCATCCGCCTGGAGCAGGCCGGCGGCATCTACGTGGTGCCCGAGCTCCGGGGACGGGGTCTCGGCCGCGCGGTCGTGGCCGCCCTGCTGGCCGACATCGCCTCGGCCGGAAAAGGCGCGACGCTCTTCGTGAAGCAGGGCAACGCGGCCGCTCGCGGGCTCTACCGCGCCCTCGGCTTCGAGGAGCTCGGACCCTTCCGGATCGACTACATGAACCCCTGAAATCCCGCCGGCCGCCGTCCGCGGGGCCGCGCGCCTGATCAGGCTCCGTCCCGGTCGCCCTGCCAGAGCTCTCCCGAAAAGGCGTAGGCCGGGCTGGCCGCGCAGTAGAGCGTGCCGTCGCCGTTCCAGCGCGTCCAGATCGCGTCCGGCCCGAAGCGCACGGCGGACTCGCGCTCGGCTAGCCCGCGGGCCCGCGCCGCGGCCAGAGCGGCTCCCGCGGCGGCCAGCGCGTCCGGAGCCCGCGAGGCGGCCAGCATGGAGGACCGGTCGAGCATGCGCAGGGCCAGGGGCACCATGAGCGCGGTGCCGCGCAGAGCCTCGAGCGCCGCGCGGGGTTTTTCGCCCGTCGTGACCACCGCCCAGGACAGTCCCGCCACCCGCACGGGCAGGATCTCCACCCTGCGCCCGCCCGCTTCCACGACGGTCACGCCGCTCCCCCCCCCGACCTCGTCGAAGGGTTCCCCCGCGAGCGTGGCGGGCGGGCCGAGGGTGACGCCGAGGCTCCTCGAGTCGATGGCGTCCACCTTGATCGAACCGGACGCGACGCGGAGCTCGACCCCGTCCCGCGGGGCCAGCCCCTTGTCGAAGGCCAGCCGGGCGGCGCAGAGCGCGGCGTCGGGGCTCGGCGTCATGGGCTCTCCGCGGCTGTCCCAGGCGCGCGCCCAGAGGTCGCCCATGGGGCGTTCGAGCGCCACGAGGCCCCGGGCCCCGGCTCCCCGCCGCGGCCTCGAGAGCTCGAGCGCCAGCCGCGCGAGGTCCGGCTCCGGCCCCGCGTCGCGCGCCGTGCGGTCGACCAGTATCCACGGGTTTCCCGCCACGTGCAGCTTGTAGAAGCGGATTTCCATGCGTCCGAGGGTAGCGCCGTTCCCTTGCCCCCGGCAAGCGCCCCGCGCCTCCGCGACGCCTCTTGCAAAGCGCCTTCCCGCCTTGCCCCGCGCGCCGGCGCGCGGCTATCATGCGGGCGATGGACGAGCTGTTCGGGAACTGGGGACTGCCGGAAGGCGCGCCGCTCTGCGGCCTCGACGAGGCGGGCAGGGGACCGCTCGCCGGCCCCGTCACGGCCGCGGCCGTCATCCTCCCGGAGAATTTCCCCGAAGGCGTCCTGGCCGACTCGAAGGCGCTCCCGGAACGGCGTCGCGAGGAAGCCTTCGGCCTCATCGTCTCCGGCGCGCTCGCCTGGTCGATCGCCTGGGCCTGGCCCTCGGAGATCGACTCGATCAACATCCTCGAAGCCTCGATGCTGGCCATGCGCCGGGCCTTCGCCGGCCTTGATCCGGCCGCCCTGCCGCCCGGCCTCCACGCCGTGGTGGACGGAAACCGCCTGCCGGGCCTTCCCGTGCCGACCATCGCCCTCGTCAAGGCCGACGCCAAGGTCCCGGCCGTCATGGCGGCCTCGATCCTGGCCAAGGTGGCCCGCGACCGCGCCATGGAGCGCTGGGACGCGCTCTATCCGGACTACGGCTACGCCCGCCACAAGGGCTATCCGACCGCCGCCCACCGCGCGGCCTGCCGCCGCCTCGGCCCCTCCCCGATCCAGCGCCTATCCTTCATCTTCAAATAAACCACGGATGAGGTCGCCCGCGCGAAGCGCGGGCACGTCAATCCATTCCTTGCCGAAAGCGACGGAGGCACCGAGGCACGGAGTCGGGAGGGAGGAATGCGGGAATTAGGATTCATTAATCCACAGTCCCGATGCCTCTCCCTCTTCCCTCCGTGTCTCCGTGCCTCCGTGGTCTTCTTTTTCGGGCGCTATTCCTCGATGCGGGCGACGAGCTCGTCGACCTTCGCGGTGTAGCGCTCGGGGGCGCTCGACTTCGCGAACTCGAGATAGCTCCTGGCGTCCTCGAAGCGGTTGGAGGCGAAGGCGTTGATGCCGAGCGCGTAGTTGGTCACCGCCGGGTCGCAGCCGAGCTCGAGCGCCGACTTGTAGTAGAAGTCCGCCAGGGCGAAGTCGCTCTTCGCGTAGGCCACGAGCCCCAGGTAGTAGTAGGGGATGTAGTTCGTCTCGTTCTTCTCGAGGGCCAGCGAGAAGATCTTCCCCGCACCCTCGATGTCGCCCGCGCCGTAGGCCGCCACGCCGTCCGTCACGAGGTCGGCGAAGGTCTTCTGCGAGTCGATCCACGAGAGGAAGTCCTCTTCGGCCTCTTCCGCCGCGTACCAGGCGTCGAACATCCGCTTCGTCGTGGCCATGTTGGTCTCGAAGCCGGCCTTGGGGTCGAGCGACGAGATGGCGTCCCAGAGGAAGCGGTTGTAGCTGCGGTCCGGGCTGCCGGAGAGGAAGGCCACGAAGGCCCAGGACTGCGGGTAGAAGACATCGCGCTTCTCGCGCGATTCGTCGAGCCCGACGGCCAGCAGCTCCGCCGGCGCCATCAGGGCGCCGCGGGCGTTGAGCGACTTGACCGTCTCGAGCCAGGCGGTGTTCTCGGGGAAGTCCACCGTGCCAGTCGCCGGGTCGGGCCGGGCGGACTCGAAGTAGACCGCGAAGCCTTCCTGGATCCAGAGCGGCGGGTGCGGCACGAAGGCCTTGAGGAACTGCACGAAGGCCTGGTGCGCCAGGCTCGCGGCGAAGTCCTCGGCGTCGGCCTTCTCGAACAGCACGAGCTCCGAGCGTTCGACGGTCGAGTAGTGCAGGTAGACGAAGTCCTCGCGGGTCTGGCCGACCACCTTCTCGAGGTAGGCGTCGAACGCGGCCTTGGACGCGAAGAGCCGGACCTTGAGCGGCACCGTCAGCGCTCCCGAGTCGAAGCGCAGGTACTCGTTGTACACGCCGAACAGGGCGTCGAGCTTCGCGGCCAGCTCGGCCGCGCTCGCCTCGCCGAGCTCGGAACTCACCGAGTAGCGTTCGCCGCGGGCTACGGCGAGGGCGACGCCCGGCGCGACGGCCGCGACATCGTCGCTCGCGGGCGTAGCTATCTCGGTCGTGACCGCGGTCGCATCGGTCGTCGTGTCGGTCGCGGTCGTCTCGGGAGCCGACGCCGGCGGCGCGGCCTGGCCGGACGGGGCGGCGTCCTGGGCGAAGGCGGTCCCGACCAGGACCGCGAGGATCGCGAGCAAGGCTATCTTCTTCATGGCTCCCCCCTGGGGTACGGTTGTATCCCTACGATTATCGGCAGCTTTCCGGAATCCCGGGCCGCTCCTTCCGGCGAATTCTACTGCGGCGCGAAGCGGTCCACAACGATGTTCACTTCCTCGATGAGGATGCCCGTGAAGCGCTCGATGGCGTCGATGATGTACTGCTGCAGGTTGTGGATGTTCCCCGACAGCTGGGTGCCGTAGGGAATCTCCACCCCGAGCGTCAGCCGGTAGCCCTGGCTGTCCGAGCGCACCGAGATCTTCTGGATGCGGATGGCCGGGTTGAACTCGTCGACGCAGTGGATGACCATCTGGGCCAGGGCGGACTCCGTGATGGCCACGCGGCCGCGCTTGGAGAACTCGGGGCGCACCACGGCCTTCTCGTAGACCTTCGGCGCCTGCACCGCGCTCATCCCCAGGTTCCGCTGCAGGAAAACCCGCACCGAGTCGTAGAAGATGTGCGGGTACGAGCGGCGTATCTCGATGGCCGGCACGGGGATCACGTGCTTGCCCTCGACCTTGCGCGAGCGGATGGCTTTCTCGATCTCCGCCTGGCTCGCGATGTCCTCGATCCTGATGATCTTGTGCGGGTGCGGGATCTGCAGGCGCTCGGTGATCTTCCGGACCATCTTCTCGGAGGTGCCGAGCACCAGCACCTTCTTGAAGCTCGACTTCGAAAGCAGGCGCGCCACCTCGTCGCGGTGCTTCTTGTCGTGGAACAGCGCCGTCTTGACGGCGGCCATGTAGTGCTGTTCCTTCTTGGCGCTGCGCCCCGCCACGATCGCGTCGCCGCGGATCAGGAGCCCGTCGTCGATGATGAAGTCGATGCCGTACTTCTGCGCCACCAGCTTGGCGCGGAAGCTCTTGCCCGTCCCGCTCTCGCCGACCAGCGCGAAAATGCGTACTCCCTTGATCTTCCAGTACAGGTCCCCGATGAAACGGAACACGGCGCCTCCGAGCCTTTGAATCTAAACCGGAACCGCGCCCCGCCGCAAGGAACAGCCCCCCTGTTGAAGAAGACCACGGAGGGAAGAGGGAGGGAAGAATGGAGGGGTAAAATGGCGATGGAGGGAAACAAGGCTCCGGCGGGGGCCCTCAGGCATCGCGCACGGTTTGCTTGTCGCGGGAGCCGGAATGGGCAGCCCGCCGCCTCGGGGCGGTTTGATGAGCTGGATACTTCGGCGCCTGTTCCGCCGGGCTGCGCCCGGCGGTCCTCCCCACATTCCCGCTCCCCGTTCTTCAATCCTTCTTCTCCCTCTTCCCTCCCGAACTCCGTGCCTCCGTGGTTTTTTGGACTGTTTGGCGGAGCCGATTGCGGTAAACCCCCGCCGCCATACGCCGATCATCAACGAAGAAGGAGCGGAGTCCGCCCATGATCGAGAACACCTTGAACGCAGTCCTCGCCGCCATGGACGCCGAGGCCGAACGCCTCGACGCCTTCGTCGAAGAGCAGAAGCGCCTCGGCGCCGCCGTCCGCGAACGCGACTGGCCCGGCACCGAGCGGGCCCTGGCCGCCCTCGAGCGCCGCTCCCGGGCCGTCCACGAAGCCGAGGCCGCGCGCCGGGCCGCCTGGTCGGAGCTCGCGCGCGAGCTTGGCGACGACCCGGACGAACCCGCCGCCGTGCTGGCCCTCAAGGCGCCCGAACCCTGGCGCAGCGCCCTGCTCGACGGCAGGCGCCGTCTCCGGGTTTCCGCCATGCGCTCGCGCGTCGAGAACGTGGGCCTCGCCGCCTGGACCGACGCCGCCCGCGGCATGCTCGGCGCCGCCCTCGAGGAACTCATGCCCGAGCGCCGCGGCCGCATCTACGGACGCCACGGCCGCGCCGTCGCCTCGGGCGGCCGCCCCGTCGTCGTCGACGCCGCCTTCTAGGAGCAGTCAATGCAGTCAACCTTCACCGGCATCGAGATCGGCAAGCGGGGCATGGTCGCCCACAACGTCGGCCTCACCACGGTGGGACACAACCTGACCAACGCCTCGACCGAGGGCTACTCGCGCCAGCGGGTCGAACTCGGCTCCTTCGAGCCAATCTACGCGCCCCACCTCAACCGCGAGGAGACCCCAGGCCAGATCGGCCAGGGCGTCATGGTCAACCGGGTCGAACGCGTGCGCGACATGCTGCTCGAAGGCCGCATCGTCGCCCAGACCGGCGACTTGGGCTACTGGGACACCCGCGACAAGTACCTGGCCATGCTCGAACAGGTCTACGACGAACCGACCGACGTGTCCGTGCGCTCGCGGCTCGACCGCTTCTGGGACGCGTGGCAGGAGCTCTCGCTGCATCCCGACGGCATGGCCCAGCGCATCGCCGTGGTCGAGCGCGGCTCCGGCCTCATGGACGCGGTCCACGAGCGCCACCGCCGCCTCTCCGACATCCGCTCCATGGCCGACCGCGACATCCAGGGCACGGTGCTCCAGGTCAACGACCTGGCCATGCAGGTCGCCAAGCTCAACGAGGAGATCGTCAAGGTCCGCGCCCTCGGCGACAACCCGAACGACCTGCTCGACCGCCGCGACCTCCTCGTGGAAAAGCTCGCCGCGCTCGTGCCCGTCGTCACCGACGACCGCGACCCCGACGAGTACATGGTCCACGTCGGCGGCCGCGTCCTCGTGCAGGGCTCCATCGCCCGCGCCTTCTTCGTGGCTTCCGACCCGGGCAACGACGGCTTCGGCGAGGTGGTCTGGGCAGACACGCTCGACCGGGCCGAGCTCGACGGGGGCAGCCTCGGCGCCCTGATCGACGTCCGCGACGGCGACGCCCGCGACGAGCTCCGCGCCCTCGACGAGATGGTCCTGACCTTCGCGGACCTCGTCAACGAGACCCACCGCTCAGGCTACGGGCTCGACGGCTCCACGGGCGTCGATTTCTTCGAGGAGCGCCCCTCGGTGCTCAACATCGCGGGCAACTACGACCGCGACGGCGACGGCGCCTTCGACTCTTCATATATCTATCGCATGACCGGCGCGAACCGCCTCGAGGCGCAGGCGCAGATCGGGCTCGCGGGCACCATCACGCTCTCCGGCCCCCGCGGCGAGCAGACCCTCGAATACTACCCGACCGACACGGTCGCCGACCTCGTTTCGCGCATCAACGCCTCGGGCGCCGAGGTGACGGCCCGCCTCGACCGCGACGGCCGCCTCCAGCTTCGCGCCTCCGGCTCCGCGGACCGCGAGAATCCCGACTTCGTCATCCGCCATGTCGAGGATTCCGGCGAATTCCTCGCGGGCTACTCCGGCCTCCTCGCGGGCTCCGGCCCCGCTTCCGCCTACGACTGGGCCGCGCCGGACGCCGTGCTCGCGCTCCGGGGCGGCGGCACCGATTTCGCCGTGGCGCCCCTCTCGCGCCCTTCAGGCTGGCTCGAGGTTTCGGACGCCGTGCGCTTCGATCCGGGCCGCGTGGCCGCGGGCTTCGGCGACGGCACGGGTCCCGCCGCGGCCGGCGACGGCTCGGCGGCGCTGGCCATCGCCAGCCTCCGCGACGGCGCGCTCATGGTGGGCCGCTCGCCTTCCTTCGACGACTGGTTCGCCGACACGGCCGCCCGCGTGGGCTTGAAGGGCGAGCGCGCCGAGATCTCTCGCGAGACCGCGAGCCGCATCGTCAAGAACCTCCAGGACCTGCGCGCCTCGATTTCGGGCGTCAACATCGACGAGGAGCTCTCCGCCATGATCAAGTACCAGCACGGGTACGCGGCGGCGGCCAAGTTCATCTCCCAGGTCGACGAGATGCTCGACACCATCATCAACCGGATGGGAGTGTAAACCGCCATGATCAGGGTATCCACCGACGCGATGAACGACGACCAGCGCTACTGGATGGCGCGTCGCGAATCCGAGCTGCTCCGCGCCGAGAAGCGCATCTCGAGCCAGAACCGCCTCGACGAGCTCCGGACCGACCCGCTCGCCGCGGCGCGCGCCGTCAAGTACGACTCCTTCGTCTCGCGGCTCGAGCGCTTCGAGGAGAACGCCCGCTGGACCGCGGACTCAATGCGCGTCGCCGAAGGCCACGTGCGCTCGGCGGTCGACGTCATGCAGCGCATCCGCGAGCTCGCGGTGCAGGGCGCCCACGGCACCTTCGCCCCCGAGGACATGTCGTACATGGCCGCCGAGGTGGACGAGCTCCTTGCCGAGCTCGTGTCGCTCGGCAACGCCCGCGGCCCCGACGGCGAGTTCGTCTTCGCGGGCAAGAAGGTGAACACCGAGCCCTTCCGCGCCGTCACCGGGTACGCGGCCGGTTCCGCTTCCCCCGCCACGGTCTCCGTCGAGTACTTAGGCGACGCCGGGGAACGCCTCGCCGAGATCTCGCAGGGCGCCTACGCCGTCACGAACCAGGCCGGCTCCGAGGTCTTCTGGGCCGAGCGGACCCAGGTCTTCGCCACCTTCGACGCTTCCGCCTTCCGCGTGCTCGAGCCCTCGGTCGTCCGCGTGGACGGCATCGACATCGAGCTCGCCCCCGGCGACACGGTCCACGCCCTCGTGGCCAAGATCAACGGCTCGGGCGCCGCGGTCAAGGCCTCGCTCGACCCGGAACGCGGCTCGCTGGCCCTCGAGACCACCGACGCCCGCCAGTTGCGCGTCCAGGACCTCTCGGGCCAGGCGGTCTTCGCCGAGCTCGGCGTCGTCAAGGA
>JAKLEE010000230.1 GCA_022703215.1 Spirochaetota bacterium
TCGAAGGGTTCCCAGCAGAAGCCCGAGTCGCCGTAGCTCGGGATGATGAGCACGTAGGGCACGATGCGGTTGTAGCTGGTCTTGTACGCGCGCGCGTAGGCCATGGTATCGATGCTCTCGACCCAGGCCATGAGCTGGAGCACGTTCTCTCGCGTGCCCACGTCGCGGAAGCCGCCGTGGAAGTATTCCTTGGTCAGGATGGGGAAGTGGTTGCCCTGGCGGCCGACGCACATCTTGGCCATCTGCCTGAGAGTCTCGAATTCCTGGGCCAGGGCCTTGTAGTCGGCCTTGTTCTCCGCGGAGATGCCGCCCATCTTCTCGCGGATGGCGTCGACGTCCTCGCAGGCCTGGCGGTAGTCGGCCACGTTCTTGCCGAGCTCCTTGTCGGAAGCCTGCATGCGCCGGAGCAGCTCGAGGAACTCGCCCATGGTCTTCTTCTGGGCTTCGGTGTACGGGGCGGGCACGTGGAGCATGCCGGCCACGCTCGGGTGCTGGGCCAGGGAGTCCGCGCGCTCCTTGAACAGGAGCTCGAGCGAACGGCGCTCGTCGGCGCGCGCCTTCATGAGGCCCTCGGCCGTGTCGCGCTTGCCCTCGGCCTTCTGGAGCAGGGCGACGAAGCGGGATCGGTCGTCGCGCTCGTCGCTCCGCTTGACCTCGTCGGTGGCGCTCAAGGAAATGCGCCCGAGGGCGATGGCCTTGAGCCACTCGTCGACGTAGTAAACCGGCTCGTCGATCTCCGACTTCCAGGGGACGCGTTGGATGATCTCGCGCTGCTCCTGCGAAAGCAGGGTCGGAAGCATGACGCCGTAGCGGATCAGGGCTTGCTTCTCGAAGGGGAAGCCCGCCGAGGCGCACTTGGCCGCGAGCCGCGCGAGCAGGGCCCAGTAGGCGGTGATGAGCTGCTGGCGGTAGACGCCGCGGTCCTTCGGATCCTGCGCCTGCAGGTACTTGGAGAGGAGGCCGTGGACCTTTTGCGATTCCTCCGCTTCGCCGGTCAGGACCTTCTTGTACCAGTCCGGGTCCGAGAGGAAGGGCTTCGGGTTCGGCTCCTCGAATTTCTCGATCGGCGCGAAGGTCTTCCGGCCGAGGTCGACGGAAGGAGAGGATGGCGCGCCGGCGGCGTCCACGGCGCCTGACTCGCCGAACAAGGCCGAAAAATCGGGCAGAGCGCTCGCGGGACCGGGTTTCGAGTTGCCGCCTGGGTCGCCGCCTATCAACGCGGCAATTTCGGGATCCATCTCGTCGGACACGGGGCTTTCCTCCGGAGACGGGCGGCGCTCCCGCCGTCCGCCATCGATTCTACCGGAGCCGGGTCCGGGTCGCAAGGCGCGATCCATCGCTCCTCCCAATCGGGCTTGCGGAAGATGGCGGATTCCTATTCTTTGTAACCGGTCGCAACCAGGAGTCCCCCATGAAGCTTTCGTTCCGGCTCGTCTCGGCGTTCCTGTTCGTGGCGCTGATCGCACTGGCGGTCGGGCTGATCGGCATATCCGGCATGACGCGCATCCAGGAGGACGACGAGTTCCTGTTCGAGCACGCCGTCGTGCCGCTCGGGGCCATCATCGACTTCGGCACCTCGACCAACCGGAGCCGCGGCAACACGATACTGGCCATCTCGCTCGAGGACCCGGCCGACATCGCGCTCCAGAAGCAGAAGGTCGACGCCCGGAGGAAGGTGCTCGGCGAGGCGAAGGCCCTTTACCGGGCACACCTGCCGGACGTCGAGTCGGGGCTCGCCCTGGATGCCTGGGAGAAGCTCGAGGCGGAGTACTTCAAGGCCGTCGACCAGGTGTTCGCCCTGGTCGAACAGGGTCGGCGGGCCGAGGCGGCCGAGTACGTGCTCGGGCCGTTCACGAAGGCCATCGACGCGCTGAACGCGCAGACGGACGCGATAGCCACCGAGAACGAGCGCTTCGCCGCAGAGCTCGCAACGGGCAACGCCGAGCACGCGGCGGACGTGACGCTCCTGCTCTGGGGTGTCATCGCCGCGGCCCTCGCCGTCGCTGTCGCCATAGGGCTCATCCTCACCCGCTCGGTCACGAACGAGCTCGGGATGGAACCCTCCGAGATCAGGCGGGTGGCGGAGTGCCTGGCCGCGGGGAGGCTCGACGTGGATATCGCCTCGAGGGGCCGGGCTCGCGGGGCGAGCGCCGCTCTCGCGGCCATGGTGGAAAAGCTCAGGGATGTGGTCGGCCTCATCCGCGACTCCGCAGGCAACGTGCAGGGCGGCAGCGAGCAGATCAGCCAGACGGCCCAATCCCTGTCCCATGGCTCCACGGAGCAGGCCGCGGCCGCCGAGGAGGTATCCGCCTCGGTGGAGGAAGTCAGCGCGACCATACGTCAGAACACGGACCACTCGCTCGCCACGGAGGCTCTGGCCCGCAAGGCCGCGAACGATGCCGAGGAGGGCGGATCCACGGTCGGCGAGACGGTGGAGGCGATGCGCCGCATCGCATCGAGCATCGGGATCATCGAGGAGATCGCGCGGCAGACCAACCTGCTGGCCCTCAACGCGGCCATCGAGGCGGCGCGCGCCGGAGAGGCGGGCAAGGGCTTCGCGGTGGTGGCGAGCGAGGTCCGCAAGCTCGCCGAACGCTCGCAGAAAGCCGCGGGCGAGATTTCCGTGCTCTCCTCGAGCTCGGTGGCGGTCGCGGAGAAGGCGGGGACCCTGCTGGCCGCGATGGTGCCGAGCATCCGCAAAACGGCCGACCTCATGCAGGAGGTCGCCGCGGCCAGCGGCGAGCAGGCCTCGGGCATGGATCAGGTAGCCAAGGGAACCACCGACCTGGACAAGGTCATCCAGCAGAACGCGGCGGCCGCGGAGGAACTCGCCTCGTCGGCCGAGGAACTCGCGGGGCAGGCCACCGCGCTCATGGACGCGATCGCTTTCTTCACCCTGAAAAGCATGGCCCAAAGCGGCGATCCGGGAACCGTCGCCGGCTACCTCACAGCCTCTCAGGTCGGCTGAGAAGCCTCAACCGCATTGCATGCGGATCAGGTGACAAGGTCGCCGGTCAGGCGACGGATATTCCGTTCCATGGAAAGCCGGCTCAGCCGAACGGATCAATCCGCGAGCGGGGCCGCCAAGCCCAAGGCCGCGGCGCAGCGGTTCATCGCCCCGTCGTGCGAGAAGACCAGCACCTCTTCCGTCGGTTCCGCGTCGACGACGGCGAGGGCGGACGAGAGGTGGAGGGCGTCGAGGGTGCCGACCGTCACGGGAAAGGCATCCATGGCTCGCCGTTTGACTTTCGCGGAAAGCGCCACGAGCGACACGCCGTCGAGCACGGCGACGAGGCGCGAGACGGCGGTGACGTAGCCGTCGTCATCGAACTCGCCGGCCAGCCGGCAACGGTGGAGCACGCGTCGGCATTCGATTTCCAGGAGCTCGCTCGAGACGACCGTCCCGCAGGCGAGGGCGTGCCTTATGGCCACGCCTCCATTCAGGATGTGCCGGAGGGCGACCGAGGAGTCGAGATACGCGATCATCGTTCGCCCCGCTCCTCGAGGAGCCTGTCGAGGGAATCCGATTCCACGAGCGGCGCGAGCTCCCGCCAGGCGTAAGGCGCGCGCGCTTCGCGGAGATAGATCGAAGGCTCGGCCAAGGGCTCGAGGCGGGCGACGGGCCGCCTGTGATCCAGCACGACGACGCTGGTCCCGCCTTCCACCTTCCTGAGCTCGGCGCTCAGGTGGGCTTTCAGCTCGGAAACGGAAATGGTCTCCATCAGGTCATCGTATGACCCATTTCCAAAGCGGTCAAGCCCCGATTCGCGAGGCACGCGGTTCCCTTTCGGCATCAAGGAGAGTTACCGAACGCCCCTCACCTCCCCTCACCTCACCCGCCTGTAAAATGAAACAGGCTACCGAAACGGTAGCCTGTTCTTTCAGTGGAGGTGAGGGGAATTGCTTTTTCTGTCCTGACTTCGTGTCAGGACAGAAAAAGCCGGGGCGCTGGACTGCGGCGCGCGTGCGTCCCTTCGGGCCGCTTTCGGTAAGGAACGGATTCTCGTGTGCGCCTTCGGCGCACGACCTCATCATGCGCGCCTTGCCGGCTCCGGCGCCCGCCGGCGGGCGCCTCGCCGGTCCAGCGCCCTTGCGTCCCTTCGGGCCGCTTTCGGTAGGGAAACGATTGTAGTGGTCGCGCTCCGCGCGACCTCCTCATCAGTTCCCCTCACCTCACCCGCCTGAAAAGTAAAACGGCTACCGCCACAGCGGTAGCCGTCCGTTTCGTGGAGGTGAGGGGAATTGCTTTTTAGGCTCCGGCATCGT